>JBOGLY010000118.1:0-8199 GCA_050746425.1 Acidobacteriaceae bacterium | reverse complement strand
GGTTGTACCTGATTTTTGTGACGGACAATATCGTTGAATTTTCCCATTTTCAATGGCATAGAGCTATTACCGACAGGGTACGATGGTTTCCTTACTTGCTCGTCGCCTGGGGCATGAAGCGGTCTGCATCCCTTATATTTGTTCATGGACTGAACGTTACGTTCGGTCAGACCGGAATATTATTCGGGGGACAATTTCGGCGGCCCGATCCATTGAGAACGTCGCGCGATTACGCTGGATTTCCTCCGTTCACATGTCCCAATTCGGGACGGCACAAGCCGATAATCACGCTGCAGAAGGCGTGATCTGCGGGAAAATGATGACCGAGAAAACCCCCAAGCCAGAAATGGATGCGCAGGAGTTCATCCTGGAAAACCTGGACAGTGTCCCGCATCTGGAGGCGCTTGTGCTGCTCTGGAACAGCCGGCCGGTTGGCTGGACCTGCGAGGAACTGGCGTCCCGCCTGTACATCCCTCCGGAAAAAGTCAGCGACGTGCTCCGGGACCTGGTCCGCCTGCAACTGATCGCTGAATCGCAAACCCCTGTCGCAAAATACTCCTACTTTCCTCGATCGGAAGAGCAAAACGAAATGATGCGGCGGATTGATGAGGTCTATCGGCGCGACCTGGTTCGAATCTCGAACATGATACATTCAAAGGCACCTTCCGGGGTACGCGAATTTGCCCGTGCATTTCGCTTCAAAAAGGAACGGGAATAGTCGATGGCTCCCGCTATCTACATTGTCGCAGCCCTGACAACTCTTCTCTGCTCCATTCTGCTGCTGCGCGCTTATGCCAGCGTGCGCCGGAGGCTGCTGCTATGGAGCGGGCTTTGTTTCGCAGGATTGACCGTTTCCAATATCTTCGTGATTGCCGACCTGATGCTTTTTCCGAGCATCGATTTCTACACATATCGACTGGGTTCGGCCGCGATCGCCATGGCGTTGTTGCTTTATGGACTCATCTGGGAGAGCCAATGAGCACTGTCGCGCATCCGCTGGCGGACATTTTTCTGTTGGGCTTCATAGTGGCTTGTTCGCTTGTTGCCGCTCTGTTTTTTCTGCAATTCTGGCGATCCACGCGGGACATTTTGTTTCTTGCGTTCGCGGTCTTCTTCCTCGTCGAGGCGGGAACACGCGCGTTTGTCGTGAGTCTTTCCCATCCCAACGAAGGCAGTATATGGATGTTTCTCGTTCGTCTGATCGCGGTCCTGGGAGTGCTTGGGGCAATTCTTGTGAAGAATGCCGGCAATCGTTCTCGAAGAACACGAACAAAATCCTCTACGATGCCAGTGGCCTGACAGTCACGATGCTCACTGTTGCTCTCCGCCCCAGCGATTTATTCCTGTGGACGACTCGAATATCCTTCTGGGCGGTTCGCTCCAGCAGAAATTCCTGCGAGCATTGCGCACATAGCCAGTAGTGGTCCAGCCGATGACCATTGTAATTTTCTTCGTCTGAAGCGGTAGCAACGTTTTCGAAAACGTAAACCGTTCCATCGCGAAGATAATGGAGCGGCTTAGAGCATTTTGGATTTGCGCAATTGTCAATCATGGAAGCGCCTCACCCACGCGGCGCGGAAATCGTCCGGATCAGTTGAAAGCAATCGTGCGGTATTGCGGGAATTCCAAATTTTCGCAGCTATAGTTTGGATTGCTTACTTCAAAGCCGGGTTATCCGGCGACAAGGTCGCCAGTTTGAAATCTTTCAGCGAAGCAACGCCTGCACGGAGACCCCAAACAGGGCCAGCCCAATCGTGATCCAAAGAACATAGTCTCCTGGATGACCGCTCTGCATCGCTCGCAAGGGGTGAAAGCCGTTTTCAAGATAAGCGCCCATGCGAAATGTGCGCCGCAGCCGGTGCTGGAACACGGAGCTGGCCTAAGCGTGGCGGAAACAAAGATGCCGGCGATCATCCACGGATTCACGGTTTCGCTCCCAACTCAATCGCCATTTTGGATAGGCCGCTACGCTTTAGTTGGTGAACCAGCATTCTGTTCTGCGTGTAATCGACTCCGAGGACAATGGAGTTTGGAGAAACCGAAGTGTACGCAACGGCCAGTACACGCCACAAGTACGGGATCGTCTTTCGCGGTCTTAAATCCCGAGACGCAATACAGGGATCGTGCTTTCTCAATGCCGAAAAGATCTCTGAAGAGAACGATCGCGATTACGACGATGTCGCTGGCGATATACCACGGAATGTGCCATGCCCGCGCCATATCGGCAAATTGAAAATCGGAGCGGAGCGCACTGGAGCGATTGACAACGAGCAGGAACGCGCCTGACGCCACGACGGACGCGGCGCCGACAATCATCTCATCCCTTCGCGTTCCGGCAACAAGCAAAATCCATTCGCCAAACATCAGGACAAAGGCCAGCAACGCGATCAATCTTGCTTTTGGCCCCTTGGAGATTTGCACGCGCATGAGAGCAGAAGACGCGTCTACCGGAAAAATAGATGCCTGAAGGTTTTTACGCGTGAATGGATTGTGGCTGGAACGAGGAATTGTTCATTGTCCACTATTTCGTTTTCATCAGACAGCTTCAAGTTGGCGGCGGAGATCGTCCGGTTGGTGGCAGTGTGCGAACGCGGTGTCGCGGGAGATGCGATTGGCACGGACAAGATCGCCCAGCGATTGGTCCATTGTCATCATTCCTTCGCCACGGGCGATCATGATTTGCGACCGGATCTGATGGTCCTGGCCCTGGCGGATCAGGTTGCGCATGGCGAAATTCGCCAGCATCACTTCGGTCGCGGGATAGCGTCCGGCGCCGTCCGATGCAGGGACAAGCTGCTGGGCGACGATGGCGAGCAGGGCCAGCGACAATTGTTGCCGTATCTGCTGCTGATGCCCGGCGGGAAAAATATCAAGGATGCGGCTTAGGGTCTGGGCGGTGTCGTTGGTGTGCAGCGAAGAAAGGACGAGGTGGCCGGTTTCAGCGGCAGTAAGGGCTGCGGACATCGTTTCCGCGTCGCGGATTTCGCCAATCAAAATTACGTCGGGATTCTGGCGCAGAACGGAGCGGACAGCTTCGGCAAAGCCGCGGGCATCGTCGCCAACTTCGATCTGTTCCACGATGGAATTGCGGTTGGAATGCTCATACTCGATTGGGTCTTCAATGGTGATGATGTGATCGCGGCGTCGAGCGTTGATCAGATCGATCAGCGCGGCGAGAGAGGAACTTTTCCCGCAGCCCGTTGGGCCGGTAAACAGTACGAACCCCTGACGCCGTTCGGCGAGCGGAGCGAGGACTGCGGGGAGATGGAGAGAATCAAGCGAAGGAATTTGAGCGGGGAACAGGCGGATAGCTGCCGCCAGGGTACCGCGCTGGTAATGCACATTGGCGCGAAACCGACCAATGTTTGGCCGCATGAAACAGAAGTCGACCGAGCGCTGCTTTTCGAGTTCTTCGCCGAGAGCGACGGTCAGCAGTGGTTGAAGATATCCGCGAACTTCGTCAGAGGAAATGAGGGCGCTGCTGGAGGCGGCAAGCGCGCCATTGATTCGGAAAGCAATCGGGGAGTTGGCGACCAGCAGCAGGTCCGATGCCTGCCGCTGTGCGGCGAGACTAAGCAGATGATCGAGATCGGGCGGGCTGGAGGCGGTTTTATCAGAACGCGGGGCCTTGGTCGCGGAGCGGTTCAGCTCGGCTACCAGGCGCGCCAGTTCGCTGTCATGGGCGGTCATGCATCCAGTATGGCTTAGAAGCGCAAGGGGATAAAGTTGCTCCGTTCCAAAGCTGGCGGAGGCTGGGGCTTTCTCCGCTTCAACCTCAAGTCACCTTGGCCAATGCTGGAACGCACATGCACCGCTTGCGGCGTGTAACAATAAAAGTGTCCCTATTTCATAAAAACGATGAAATCTGTGTCCTCGCCCGAGATTCCCCTTCCGGTCCAGATCACGCCGGACCTGCTGGCTCAGCACGGCATAACGGCTGACGAATATCAGCGTATTCTAGGCGCGCTCGGACGAACCCCAAGCTTGACGGAACTGGGGATTTACAGCGTGATGTGGAGCGAGCATTGCTCCTATAAATCCTCGCGCGTCCATTTGAAGCGCCTGCCCACGCAAAGCGAGCGCGTGGTACAGGGTCCCGGAGAAAACGCCGGCATCATCGACGTGGGCGACGGCTGGGCCTGCGCTTTCAAGATCGAGTCGCACAATCACCCATCCTATATAGAGCCATATCAGGGCGCTGCTACAGGGGTGGGCGGCATCCTGCGGGACATTTTCACCATGGGCGCGCGACCGCTGGCGGTGATGGATTCTCTTCGTTTTGGTCCTATCGTTTCTGGAGAATCGACGAGCCCGGCGGGAGAAAACGCTATTCCAGCAGCCATCCTGAACAAGAACCACCAGATTTTCGAAGGCGTTGTCAGCGGCATCGCAGGGTACGGCAATTGTTTTGGCGTACCCAACCTGGGCGGCGAAACGCGGTTTGAACCCTGCTATTCCGGCAATCCGCTGGTGAACGCATTCGCACTTGGAATCGTCCGCAAGGATGAAATTTTCTACGGCAAGGCAACCGGCATCGGTAACCCCGTACTATATGTTGGCGCGAAAACGGGCCGCGACGGTATTCACGGCGCGACCATGGCCAGCGAGGAGTTCCACGAAGGCTCGGAGCAGAAACGCCCCAACGTCCAGATGGGCGATCCGTTCATGGAGAAGCTTTTGCTGGAGGCATGTCTGGAGGCCATGCAAACAGGAGCAATCGTTGGCATCCAGGATATGGGCGCGGCCGGCTTGACATCTTCATCCTGCGAGATGGGCGGCCGCGGCGGTGTTGGAATCGAAATGGAACTCGATAGGGTTCCGCAGCGCGAAACCGGAATGACGGCTTACGAGATGATGCTTTCCGAATCGCAGGAGCGCATGCTGTTGGTGGCCGATAGAGGTCGCGAGCAGGAGGTAGTGCGCGTCTTCGCGAAATGGGGCCTCGATGCAGTCACGGTGGGCACTGTCATTGCCGAATCGCGACTGCGAATTCTGCATCACGGTGAGCTGGTCGCGGACATTCCCAATGCGTCGCTTACCGATGAAGCACCGCGCTATCATCGCCCGATTGGAACCTGGAAAGCGCCGGTGGCGAGCGGGCCAACACCGGAGATTCTGCGGCAATTGAATGCGAAGCGCGACTTTACCGCGGATTTGAAAAAGTTGCTCGCGTCTTCGAACATCTGCGATAAGCGGTGGGTGTTTGAGCAGTACGACAGCATGGTGCAGACCAATACCGCGCAGGGGCCGGGCGGGGAAGCCGGCGTGATGCGGCTGAAGGGCACAAAGCGCGGCCTGGCAATGGCGCTCGATGGCAACAGCCGCTGGTGTTATCTCGATCCAAAATTGGGCGCTGCTCATGCAGTTGCGGAGGCGGCGCGAAAAGTGGCCTGCACCGGGGCAACGCCGATTGCCGCGACGAACTGCCTGAACTTTGGCAATCCCGAGAAACCCGAGATCATGGCGCAGCTTTCAAGCGCCATCGACGGCATTGCGGAAGCCTGTAATGCGCTGGGCACTCCGATTACTGGCGGCAATGTTTCGCTCTACAACGAGACGAAAGGCGAAGCGATCTATCCTTCGCCGGTGGTGGGAATCGTTGGGATCATAGAAGATGTGACGAAGACCGTCCCAGCGGATTTTCAACGAGTGGGGGATGCTGTTTTGCTGCTTACGCTACCGGCTACAGTTGCGACCGATAGACTTTTGCAAGAATTCGGTTCCTCGGAATACGCGAAGACGATACTCGGGGAATTTTGGGGTGGTCCGCCCAGATTGCAGCTTATCGAAGAAGCGGAACTGCACAAGTTCCTGGCGAAGCTGGCGAATGAAAGACTGCTTCATTCCGCGCGCGATATTTCTGATGGCGGAATTGCGGTTGCTTTAGCCGAGGGCTGCTTTGCGCGTCAAGTTGGAGTTCGCGCTACGCTGCCGAGCGGCTTGCCACAAGACCCCGTGGCATTTGCTCTTTTCGCGGAGCACGCCAGCGAGGCTATCGTCACATGTTCACCAGAATCCGTCGAGAAGATCAAGAAAATTGCAGGCGACTATGGTTTCGTCACTGTGTTTCCCTTAGGCGCAACTATCGCTGAACGCTTTGAATTGCGCGTCAACGGGCAGCAGGTCATTTCTGAATCCGTTGCGAATCTTTTTGAACCGTGGCGCCGTGGCTTGCCCGATGCGCTGGAGTCTACATTTCACTACGATTCTTCCGCGATCGTTGAGGCATAATGAACGCAGACAAAGCATCGATGGACCCAATGCCGGACCCAAAGCCCATGGACGAGCCTGACTCCCTTCCATCCCAGCTATCCGACAAGCTGCGCGAAGAATGCGGCGTGGTGGCCATTTACGACCACCCAGACGCGGCACGGCAGGCGTATCTGGCGCTTTACTCGCTGCAGCATCGCGGTCAGGAATCCGCCGGCATCGCCACCGCGGACTACGAAAATCTGTGGAACATAAAAGGCATGGGCCTGGTGGCCGAAATTTTTACAGATGAGGTGCTGGCCAAGCTGCCCGGCTCGCTCGCCATCGGCCACACGCGCTACTCCACCACGGGCGACTCGGCGCTCTTGAACGCGCAGCCGATCCGAGTCGATTCGACCAAAGGCCTGATCGCCATTGCCCACAACGGCAACCTGGTCCATTTGGGAAATCTGCGCACTCAACTGGAACGCGAGGGGGCGATTTTCCAAACCACCAGCGACTCGGAAATCATCGTTCAACTGATCGCGCATTCGAAAGAGCCCACGCTCATCGATGCGATTGCCGATTCCTTGCGCCAGGTTGAAGGCGCATTTTCCATCGTGATGATGACGCGGGACCGCATCTTTGCCGCCCGCGATCCGCGCGGGTTTCGGCCTCTATCGATGGGGCGCATCGAAAATGCCGACGGCAGCGAAACCGTGGTTTTTGCCTCTGAAACCTGCGCCTTCGATCTGTTGCGTGCAACTTACGAGCGTGAAGTGAAACCGGGCGAACTGGTCATGGTTTCGCGCGAGGGCGTGACCTGCCGCCAGTTTTCCAGCGGCGTTCCGCAGGCAAGCTGCGTGTTTGAGCACGTGTATTTCTCGCGTCCCGACAGCAAAGTATTCGGCCGCTGGGTGCAGGAAAGCCGCGAGGAAATGGGGCGCCAGCTTGCCCGCGAATCCGGCGTGGAGGCGGACCTGGTTGTCCCGGTGCCGGACTCTGGCGTTACCGCTGCCATTGGCTACGCTGCGGAAAGCAGCATTCCATTCCGCTTCGGCCTGATTCGCAACCACTACGTTGGCCGCACGTTTATTGAGCCCGAACAGCGCGTGCGCGATTTTGGTGTCAAGCTCAAGCTGAACCCGGTGCGCAATCTGCTGGAAGGCAAGCGCGTGATTCTGATCGACGACTCCATCATTCGCGGCACCACCAGTCGAAAAATCGTTCGGATGGTGCGGGGGGCGGGCGCGGTGGAAGTTCACCTTCGCATCAGTTGTCCGCCGACGATATCGCCGTGTTTCTACGGTGTCGACACACCCAGCAAGCGCGAACTGATCGCTGCAAACCAGTCGATCCGGGAGATTTGCGAGTACATTGAAGCCGACTCGCTCGCCTACCTTTCGCTCGACGGTCTGCTTCGCGCTTGCGATGGAGCCGGCGGCAATCGCTATTGCACAGCGTGCTATACCGGCATTTACCCGACGAATTGGGTGGATGTCGAAGAAATCCTTCCAGCGTCTCCCGTTGAAGTATGAATCCTCCATTCCGCTTCGCGGAGTTTACCCTCAGCGAAGTCGAAGGGTTCAGGATGACTACCCCATCCGACTTCCGGATCCATCATTTGTCGATCTGTTAAATGGCGCTCGTGCGTTACCACAAATCGAACAGCAAAATTTCTGCGTCGTCGATTGTTTCAATCTGTGCCGACGCTTCATCGCGTATTGCCAGACCATCGCCAGCGCCTAGCGTTTTTCCGTTGGCGGTTACTCTGCCAGAGGCAACCTGAATCCATCCGTTATTTCCGCTCAGCATCTGCTCGACCTTTGTTCCAACGGCGAGCTTACCCGCATACACTTCAGCGTCGCTCCGAATCAAAAACGACCCGTCCCTGCGATCGCGAGAAGCGAGCAAGTGCAGCCGGTTCGTCTCATTCTCAATCGGGAAGACCTTCTGTTCATACTTTGGATCGAGACCCATCCGGTTCGGCATCAGCCAGATTTGCAGCAT
>JBOGLY010000117.1:0-8258 GCA_050746425.1 Acidobacteriaceae bacterium | reverse complement strand
CAGCATGGCCGTGCCTGAAGTTGCCATCGTGACTCCCCAGATGGGCGAGCCCATGCAGGAAATCATTCTTCCAGGGACCATTCAGGCGTATGCGGATGCACCCATTTATGCCCGTACAAATGGCTACATCCAGGCCTGGTATCACGATATTGGGTCGCACGTACATAAAGGCGAGCTGCTAGCCGTCATCGCAACTCCAGAACTGGACCGGCAAGTGGATGAAGCTCGGGCCAGCTTAAATACAGCTGAAGCCAACCTGCGGTTAGCGCATGTCACCGCGCAGCGTTACGTAGGTTTGCGTGGAACCGAAGCCGTATCGAAACAGTCGATCGACACAGCGATTCAGACGGAAAGCGCGCAGGCGGCATCGGTGGCGGTGGCCCAGCAAAGCTTAAACCAGTTGATTGTATTGCAGTCCTTCGAGCGGGTGTACGCGCCATTCGATGGCATCGTCACAGCCCGCAATGTCAATGTCGGTCAGCTGGTAGATGCTGGCAGTAACGGCGGGACTGGCAGCTCCAGCAATCCCAGCGGCAACGTCAACATTAGCGCCACGCCTACCAATGGTCCGCAGGAATTGTTCCATGTCTCCAGCATAAACACGGTGCGAATCTTCGTGAATGTGCCCGGCATGTATGCCCCCGAGGCCCGCCCCGGAGTGAAAACAGACATCGATGTCCCGGGATACCCCGGACGCATCTTCAAAGGAACCATCGTGCGAACAGCGGATTCCATCGACCTGAATACGCGCACATTGATGGTCGAAGTCGACATTCCAAACCGGAAACGTGAATTGGTGCCGGGAGCTTATGCGCAGGTCCATTTGCAGCTTCCGATGGTGCATCCAGCGCTGATTATTCCAGTTGATACGCTGCTATTTCGCTCGGAAGGACTGCGCGTCGTTACTGTGGACGCCCAGAACCATGCTCATCTTCAACCGATTACCGCGGGACGCGACTGGGGCACGAAGATAGAAGTGCTTGGCGGGCTGACGATGGATGATCGCATCGTGAGCAGCCCGCCAGATTCAATTAGCGAGGATGAGCCGGTGCATGTAATCAGCGCTGGGCAAGCGGCTGCGAATGATTCCGCGGCAACAGGGAAGTCTAGATGAGCCGGATGTTCGCATGTATCGGGATTGCAGTGACGCTGGCCGTGGTCATCGGCACGACCGGCTGTACTGTCGGTCCGAACTATCATCGCCCCAGCGCTCCGACGACTCCGCAGTTCAAAGGAGTCGCTGGATGGCAGCCTGCGCAGCCGTCCGACCAGCAGTTGCGCGGTCATTGGTGGACAATTTACGGAGACGCGCAACTGAATGCGCTGGAAGAAAAAATTGTCGTTTCCAACCAATCCCTGAAGATCGCCATGGCCCAATATACGCAGGCGCGCGCCATGGTGCAGGTCCAACGCGCCAACTATTTTCCATTTTTGAGCGCCGGTGTGAATGCCACTAGATTGCGTGAATCTGAGAACCGCGCCACGTATTTTCCCGGTATCAAGAACCAGTACAACGATTTTTCTCTGCCGATCAATCTCAGTTGGGAGCCTGATGTCTGGGGACGCGTCCGGCGGACGGTACGCGCTGCTCGCGAGAATGCCCAAGCCAGCGCCGGGGATGTGGTGAACGTCCAATTGATTCTGCAGTCTGAACTGGCACTGGACTATTTCCAGATGCGCGGTCTCGATACTCAGCAGTCGATTCTGGATGAAACCGTTGCCGAGTATGAAAAGTCGCTGCAGCTAACAAATCAGCTTTTTCACGCCGGACTGGATTCGCAGTTGGACGTGCAACAGGCCCGCACTCAGTTGGAGACCACCCGCGCGCAGGACCAGGATGTAGCGATTGCGCGCGCGCAGGATCAAGACGCTATCGCGGTTCTTATTGGCGTGCCGCCTGCCTCGCTCAGCATTCCAGCCCGCGTTATTGCCTATGTTCCGCCGTCGGTTCCTCCGGGCCTGCCTTCGCAGTTGCTGGAGCGGCGGCCGGATATTGCAATAGCAGAACGTCAGATGGCCGCCGCCAATGAGCAGATTGGCATTGCCCGCGCGGCGTATTATCCCAGCTTCACGCTTTCCGGTATTGGCGGAGTTGAGAGCGCGCGCCCTGGAAACTGGTTCACCGGTCCCAGCACTTTCTGGTCCATGGGCTTGTCGGCGGCGGACACACTGGTCGACTGGGGCCAACGACGCGCGCTGAACACAATCGCCGAAGCCAGCTATGACAGTACGGTCGCGAACTATCGCCAAACTGTGTTGACGGCATATCAGGAAGTGGAAGACAATCTGGCCGCTCTGCATGTTCTTGAGCGTGAGGCGCAGACGGAAGACCGAGCCGTCGCTTCCGCGCGCCAGCAAGTGGATATTGCTACGAAACTCTACAAACGCGGACTCGATCCGTATCTGAATGTGATTCAGGCGCAAGGTGCGGTCCTTTCCGGCGAACTGACAGCCGAAAACCTGCTGACCCGGCGCATGACCGCCAGCGTTCTGCTGGTCAAGGCGCTGGGCGGAGGATGGAACCGCAGCCAGCTTCCGCGCGATTAGGCCGCTTCGAGCTGAGGTTGAATGGAGTTTTTCGGGGAGTGAAAAAGTACGATGAACGGAAACGAAACAATCCAGCAGAATGGCGCGAGAATCGCTGGCAATCTTGTCGGCTCCCACGCAGCGACGACGGAAATTAAGTCGGCGATTGCTTCGATGATGGCCGAGGAAGGAGACAGGAAGCCTGTTCCTGGTACATCCGCCGACCGTAACTGCATGCACGATCGCGTTCGCTGGACGATTTTGGAACGCATTATGGACGGCACGTATCAGCCAGGCGACCGGCTCAAGGAGCTTGCCCTGGCGCGTGAATTCAAAGTCAGCCAAGCACCGATCCGAGAGGCTTTGCGCAAACTGGAAGCAATTGGGGTGGTAAAGTCGGAGCCTTTCCGCGGCGCGCGAGTGCGCGAGCTGTCTACCACGGAATTACGCGATGCATACCAGCTTCGCGGAATTCTGGAACAGGCCGCGACTGAATTTATCGATGAATTTCCCGAGGAAGCCATTCGTTATCTCGAAAAGGAGTTCGCGGAAATGAGTTCGGCAGTTTGCGCTGGCGATCTACAGGGCGTCGCTTGCCATAATCGCAATTTTCACCGCTGCATTGTGGAGCGCTGTCGAAACCAGGAAGTGGTGCGCGCGTGGAAATCGCTCGGCATCTGTATGCGAGCGCGCCTGAATGTCCAGCGGCGTCTTGAGCAACTTCCGGAAGCCATCCTCTCTCATCAGCCGATCATCGATGCCTTGCGTGGCGGAGATCTCCGCCGCGCCGGCCAACTGCTGCGGGAACACTCCTTCGGCTTCGTCTCCGACGTCATCTGATCGAGTCGCCAGTTCGAGCCAGTTTCGCTGTCAACATTCGATAGACATACGCAATTTCAATCCACAAGCTTTCCAATCTCAGCGGCCATAGAAAGATCACGACTGGTCACGCCGCCGGCATCGTGAGAAACCAGCACGACGCGGAGTTTGTTATAGCGAATGTCCATGTCTGGATGATGATTGGCCTTTTCCGCCAACAACGCCAGCCGGACGACAAATGCGAAGGCTTCCGCAAAGTCAGCAAATGCGTAGTCCCGAACCAACGCTCCCGATTCATACCGCCATCCAGAAACCGTCGGCAATTTCTCCACTATTTCCTTTTCAGAAAGCTTGGTCATGGTGTGAGTCCATCCTGTTCCCTTAGAAATGGGTCGTGCACTCACATTCTCGGCGTTGCCTGAGAAGTTCGCAAAGAGGGAAGGTCTGCCAACTCACTCCACAGCAACGATGAATAATTCATCACCAGGCCACAAGTTCATTACAAGACAGCGTCGCGCGGCCACCAAACGAGACGCGACAACAAAGGGTAATAAAGTCCGAGGCGTACCTCTGGAGCTTCCGGATAGACTACCGCGGCAATTTCTCCGTATATCTGCAACTGGTCGGAATACTGCGCTCGTTCCTGAGCAAGGAATTCGTCAACGTGACTCGAAGCATGAGAAGCGGTCTTGAAATCCACGATCCATAATGCCTCTTTACCGCCGGTCGTCGGAGTGGCACCCGCCAGAAAGATGCGATCGACGCGGATGGATCGCATCGCATTTCGAAATAGCCCGGTCAGCGGAACTTCAAAGCCGGACATGGAACCCGGTCCTTGCTCTGGAGCCGTCGGGCTGGGATGGACCGTGAGTATCCATCGGCCAATTTTGTCGGCGGCGACATCGCGCAATGCAGCGACAATGCGAAGCGCGTCTTTTGCCGCATCGATTTGCGATTCGCCGTTGGAAAGCAACTGCAAGCGAACGGAAGCCGTCAATCCATCAATGGCTCTCGCTTGTGCCTCGGGCCCGATATTTTGAGAAAGGATTTTTGCAAGCGGTTCAAGAAACGCGTGCAGCACGACACCAAAGACGCGCGCTCGCCATGACCCCTGTGGGCGCTGAAACGCAGGCATATCTTGATCCTCGTCAGCGCCGTCTGCATTTTGCTGCCATGGAGAAAGGGTCGCGAATGGGACATCGAGGGGTGCTGCCGGTGGTTGCCAGTCCGAGCGAAGACGCCGAAAATTTAACAGGCGAATCGTCGAATTCGCCGCGCTGCCTTCCCCGACCGCGGCGATCGATTGCACATAGCCTGGCAATTCGGTCCGTGCGCGTGCGGTAGATATGGCTGTCGCCGAAGAGAGGCTGACAGGTTCCGATCCGATCTTACGGTCATCCAATTTTTCGTTTAAGTGCTGTCGGAAAATCTCTTCCGCAATTGGCCATGCCGTATGCAGCAGCGTCTGCGCGCGCGGGTTGCCGAGCCCGCCTTCCCTGACTTGAGCGCATTCTCCGAACAAATGCACTTCCATCCGAGCGCGGGTACATCCGACATACAACAACCGCTTCAATTCTTCGCGATCGCGTTCGCCGTGGGCGGCGCGAATCCAGGCTCCAATGGCCTCTTTCTCTTCTGCAACGTGTTTGATGGGCGCCAGCAGCACTCGGCTGAGCGTCCCCGGACCACCTTCGCAACTCTCTGGCGAGACCACTTCCATCCACTCAGCCAGCCGGGGTGCATTGGGTCGCGGGGCGCGATGCAGCCCTGGCAGCAGCACAATATCCCACTCCAGACCCTTCGCCTTATAAAGAGTCAGCACTTCAACCGGGGTATCACCAATTGCATTCGGCGGAGCCCACAGCTTTTTCATTCGCATTTCCATTTGTGCAGCGGTCGGCCAGCCGATTTCAGATTCCAAATCATCGAGCATTCGAAAAAATTCCCGATTGGCCGACAGCTCGTTTTCAAAAATGCACTCCAGCCCGCCCAGCGTGCGCCATGTGCGTTCCACCAGTAAGGAAAGCCGTTCGTGTCGAGATTGTTCGATCGCGGCTTGAAGCGCCCGCATCGTGCGATCGGCTCGTGTTCGTCCATCGGGAGTCAGCAGCGCGGCACGCTCCCGAAATAGTTCCGCCACGGTTTTACTAGTCCATATTGGATCGTCGCCACCGCATAAGACATGCAGGTCCGCCAACGTAAGGCCGCAGCAGGGCCCGCGCAAAACCGCAAGCCACGCTACACGGTCTGCCGGATGCAGCAGGCAGCGGGCGATCGCCAGCACGTCCAGGATTGCCTGGCGGTCCGGCAGCTTGTCCATTTCAATGGCGCGATAGGGAATCCCTCGTGCGCGCATTTCTTCCAGCATTGGCGCAATATGATTTCTGGCGCGAACCAGGATGGCAATGCTATGCGACCTTTCTCCATCGACGTTTTGCCGTTTAACGCGCTCGATGACGTCGCAAAGCTGCCGCGCCTCTGAAATTTGCGGTTCTTCTTCGCGGTTTTCATCGTCGTTGTTTCCGTTCTGAGCGAGACGCACGTGCGGATGCCAGAACAGCCGATCTATTTTCTGTTCACGATGGGCGGATTCGGATGGCTGAAATTGAATCCTATGCGGACCTTCATCGGCATCCTTTGTAAAAATCTGCGCGAAGGCTTCGTTCGTCTGCCGTACAAGGCTTTGCCGCGAACGGAAATTTGATCGTAGATAGATTGGGTTCAGTTGCACGCCTCCCAACCCGTCGCGGCGTGCGCGCGAAAACAATTCCACATCCACATGACGAAACCGGTAGATCGACTGCTTTGGATCGCCTACCAGAAAAACCGTTTGGCTGCGTCCGTCCCAACCCTGCACCAGCTTGCTGAGCATTTCAAACTGTGTGATGGAGGTGTCCTGCATTTCGTCTACGAGCAAATGCTGAATCGCAGTGCCAAAGGCAAGCGCCAGCGAATCCGGCTCGTCGTCGAGCGCCTGGCTGGCGGCGAGAGCGATCTCTACGAAATCTGAATTGCCGGAACGAGCAAATTGCAAACGCAACTCCGCCATGGCACGCCGCAACAAAAGAAAACTCGACCGTAGAATCGCGCGTTGCTTTTCCGTGTAACACGCTGGAGGAAGATCCATCACTTTCGCGAGCGCCCGGACAAGTTCGTTCTCCTCCTGAAGAGAAACGAGGAGCGCCTTCAATTCCTGCGTGCGAGGGTCCTCCGGCGCAAATCCAATCTTTATATTTACGCCCCTTGAAGCTCTCAAGCTGCCCTCTTGCGTCAACAGCAGTAACGCGGCGGCTTTCCAAGCCGCAAGATTTTCGTGATTGCAAGAAGGGACATCGGACGAGTCGATCAGATCGCAAAAGGCATTCTTGTACTTCAAGCGCTCAAGCTGATGTGCTGCATGATGGCCCAGTCTGAAGACTTGACTCCAGATCTCTTGCGGCAGCAAGTCAATTGCGCGTTTTAGAGCCTCGTCGCAGGTCCGACGCAACGGCTCTTCAAAATTTTGCCGGATGACGTCATCCAGTTCGTCGTTGCTGCGATCTTTCTCAATCGGAAACACGCGGCCCCATTGATCGCGGGTCTTCAGCATCTCCGCAATCAGACCCACCGCGCTTTCCATGCGATTGTCCAGGTGCAGCAACAACTCACGCGCGGCGCCCCGCAGGCGAGCATCGCTTCCTCCCATATCCCGCATCGCCGACTGTGCAGCGGCATGATACATCTCGCTGGCATCTTCCATCGGCCGCATCTCGGTACCCAGACGAGAAAGCACCGGAAGTCGATTCGTAACTTGGGCGCACAAGGAATCGATAGTGCGAATATTGAACCGCTGCGGCTGGTGAAGCAGGTCCCATCCAAATTGCGCGTCGGCTTTCAGCGCCTCTAGCGCAAACGCGCGAGTTTGCAATTGGTGACTCGCGGTGTCGACAAGCGGATCCTGGAGCGCATCGCGCAGCGATTGCAGAATTCGATCGCGCATTTCGGCCGCGGCCTTGTTCGTGAAGGTGATGGCCAGCACTTCCTCCGGTCGCTCCACGCGTGCCAGCAACCGCAGAAAGCGCTGCATCAACAACTCGGTCTTACCGGAGCCGGCAGGCGCTTCCACGATCCAAGACCGCTCCACGTCCCACGCTTTTTCGCGCGAGTCACCGTCATCGCTCGTAGCAAGCGCCTCTCGATTGGATGGAAATTCGTGAATTTTGCTGCTCATGATTCAAAACCGGGCAAACCGTCGCCCCCCTCAACCTCATTGAGGTCTTCTACTCCGGCGACTTTTTCAATTTCGCGAATGCGGCACAATAGGGCCTGCGCGCAATACCGACAGGTCTCATTCCGCCGTTTCGGATCTACCGCAGCCGTGCCTGCGCGAAAATCTTCCGCAAGCCTGGTCAGCGTTAATCTCCATTCTTCCTGCTGGCGCAGCAGTTCTTCTGGCGATAAGCCAGCGCGCGGATTCTTTCGCATTCCACGCGAAGATGGAAAAATCTCCGGAAGGGACGCGACTACGTTGAATCCGATGTTCCGCGGATGAAGTCCCGCGAAAGCGATACCGGCGAGCGCGCTTTCTTGTGTCGCCGAGACCTGCCGCAACACCGCGTAGGCGGGAAGCTGCGGCTCATCCGGCCGTTCGCCCTGGCACGCATTGCCATGGACCACCCCCGTCTTGTAGTCCATCAGCACAATCCCCTGGTCCACTCGATCGAGCCTGTCGATACGGCAGCGCAGGTCGATGCCGCCGAGATGCATGTGTTCGATTGTCTCTTCCGTTTTCATCACAGTGAAATCGGACCGCTGCTTTTCAACTTCCAGCCACTCCAGCAGCCGGGCTTCGACGCGGTCTGCCTCAATCTGTAGCAGCGCTTTTTGCCAGGGCTCGTCCGCATGCTCGAAGAAGCGACGCAACGCGCTCTGAA
>JBOGLY010000116.1:0-8353 GCA_050746425.1 Acidobacteriaceae bacterium | reverse complement strand
CCATGCCGAATGCAATAGCCGGAGAGCCAGCCGCCGGTGAAATTCCCAATGTCCGCCGCGACGAATGGAATCCAAGCGAACAGCGCGATGCGTTTCAGGGTGAATCCGCGCGCGTCGCTTAGATATTGCGGCAGCCAGAAAACATAGAACCACCAGATTGGGTCGGTGAAGGAACGGCCCAGCACGATGCCCCACAGGTTGCGATTTTTCACAAGTCGCCGCCATCGCACCCACATGCGATCCGTAGCGATCGGCTCGGCATCGCGGCCAGCCTCAATCAGCGCGACTTCTTCCGGGCTTACGCGCGGATGCGTTTTCAGCGGGTGATACACACGCAGCCACACAGCCAGCCATACAAAGCCAAGTAGCCCAGACGACGCGAACGCCCACCGCCAGCCCACCGCCAGGGCGATCAGCGGAATCGTCAACGCCGCCAGCGCGCCGCCCACGCTGGAGCCGCTGTCGAAGATGGCCACGGCAAGGCTGCGTTCCTCGCGCGGAAACCACTCCGCGACAACTTTGCTGGCGCCGGGCCAGTTGAACCCCTCTCCGACGCCCACCATGAAACGGAAAAATGCGAAGCCGAAAACGGAGCTGGCCAGCCCCGTCAGGATGTTCATCACCGACCACCAGATCGCCGCCGCCGCCAGCCCAATGCGGCTGCCGACCGCATCGAGGACGATGCCGCCGACCAGCCACGTAATGGCGTAGGAGATTTGAAACGCTCCCAGAATTTTCGCCAGGTCGGTATGGGACAGGTGGTATTGCGCCGTGATCATCGGCGACAACACGGAGAAACTTTGTCGGCTGATGTAGTTGGTTACGGTGGAGAAGAAAAGCGTCCAGACGATCCACCAGCGCATTTTGCTGGACGCTTCCGATGATTTAGATAGTTCGACGCCAGACTGTGCCAGCTTCAATTCTCACCTCGTCTGGCAGCGGCCTCAGTGGGCTTTCTTTAGAATCCCTGGAAACCATTTGACGGCATTGTCGTGAAACAGCTTGCGAAGAATCGGCTGCGGCAGGGCCAGTCCGCGCACATTGTGGCCGTGGTATTCCAGCACGTCGTCAGTCGCAAAAAACCGCCAGTCGTTGGCATAGCGGTTTTCCCACTCCTTCATCGTTTCCGCGGCGTTGCTGTTCACGTCGAGCGAGTTGTCCGTCGCGTAAATCAGCCGGTCCTGATATTTTTCGATGAACGCAATAATGTTCGCGCGCGGTTGCATTTCCATATACGGCATGCGGGCAGCCAGATCGACAGCGAGGTTCGGATACTTATCCAGATGCTGCGCCAACTGGGTGAAATTCGCTTCCATGCTGCCTAAATGCGCGCCCACCATTCGCAGATTGGGATTGTTGTCCAGAATATGATCGCGCGCTACCAAAATCGCCGCCTTCGACGGCGCGCCGGGCTTGTTGTACATGTACAGCTCAGGATGATGGGTGTAGTAGTCGTAGTCCGGCGCGTTGGGGTTGGGAGCTTCCCAGATCGTGTTCGGATCGGCCAGGTGCGCGATCAGCGTCTTGTTATGCGCCTCGATATTTTTGAAGATCGGCTCAAACACGGGATTGTCGGGCATGATGTAGTTGCCCTTCGCGTCCTTGATCTCCATGCCGACATTTTTCCAGATCTTCACCGCGACCGCGCCTCGCGCAAAGTCCTCATTGATTAAGCGGTTCGCATTTTTTGCGAAATTTGGCTGGTTGAATTTGAATGGATCGAACGTCGTGCACATGGCAATGTATCCGTTGCCGCCATCGACAACTTTCCATGCGTCCTTGCGTTCCTTCGCCAGATTTTTCAGTTCCGGGTCGTAATTGTCCACCAGCATAATGTCCAGCGTATGCAAGTTGAGCCGCTTCAGCATGGCGTAGTACGCGGGCGCAACCTGAAAGACATGCGTGTGCGTGTCGATTGGATCAAGGGCGGCGAATTGCGGCAGCTCCTGGTCGGTGAACGGCCCCGTGACAGGCGTGGCGGCGGCCAGAGCGGACGCCTCGGACGAGGACGCAGAAGTCTTCGGCGCCGGTTGCTTCTTGCATCCGGCCAATGCCAACACCAACGCTAGAGAAAGAGCAATTTTCTTCACGCTTCACATCCTTATCTTGCAAAAAGTAGATTTGTCATCCTGAGCCGAACCGGGTCCCCGGCGAGCGAGTTGCGCTCGCTGGGGTGGGGAGGCGAAGGACCTTGCGGTTGGCCGGCAGACCGCAAGATCCTTCGCTCCACTTTGTTCCGCTCAGGACGACAAAACTGTCCAATCCGCGAAACCGCGGAAATCACGCCGAAACCGGGTGGTCCAGAATTTCTTCGTTCTTCGGGTCCCAATACAGCTTCTTCCCGCTCCAATAGGAATGCGCCGCCATAATCACTACAATCGCGTGCGAGAACCCATTGTCGACCGTCGCGCTCGGCTGCCGGCGCGCCTGCATCGCTTTCAGCCAATCCATCAGATGGTGGGCATCATCGTCATTTGGTCCGCGCGAATCGGGTGGTGGCGCGCCAGGAACATGCACGATTTCTTCCTGCTCGCGGGCGGGCGCAACGATCGGCAGCTTTGAATAATTTACCGAGCCGTCCAATTCATCCCTGCCGCCTTCTTTGCTGACGACGAAAAACGATGCGCCCTCGCCGCCATAGTTCGCAATGGTGCCGTCGCGCCCCTGAATGCGCGAGAAACTGCGATAGCTGTTGCCAAACGTAGTTTTGTAGGTGTAGAGAAATCCCTTGGGATAGGTGACCGCCGCGACCACCGTGTCTGGATTCTGCCGGTCGTCGGGCCACGCGAAGATGCCGCCGTTCGCGACCACGCTTACCGGATGGGTCTCATCGGTCCACAAATGCACCAGGTCGCTGCCGTGGCTCATCCATTGGTCGAAAATGCCGGAGGAATAATCCTTGTACAGGCGAAATTCCAGATACACATGCGGGTCGAAGGGCCGGTACGGCTTGCCGAGCAGCCACCGGTTCCAGTCCGTGTCTTCTTCGCGGAGTTTGGATTTGCGATCGTACAGCCACTTCCGCCACTCCATGTTCCGGTCTTCTTCCATCCGGTCGTTCTCGCCGGTATCGTTCGGCACAAAACGCCAGCGCTCCTCGTTGACGTTCCACTCCTGCTCAATGTGAACGATCTTTCCCAGTCGCCCGGAGCGAACGATGTCGCGCACCGCGAGTTGATACGGCTGGGTGCGATGCTGCGATCCCATCTGGACAACCTGCTTCGAAGCCTTCACCGCATCGCGAGCTTCCTTGGCGTCCGCCAGCACGTTCGCGAACGGCTTTTCGACGTAGCAGTCCTTGCCCGCTCGGACCACCTCCGCACACAGCTTCGCGTGCTGAAAATCCCCGGTCGCAATCATCACGGCGTCTATGTCCGGCCGCGCCAGCATTTGTTCGGAATATTTATAGGTCTGCGGCTCGAGGTTAAAAACTTCTTTCACCTGCGCCGCCCGCTGTTCTCGAGCCAGACTCCAGATGTCGCAGACCGCGACCGTCTCGACCGGCATGTGTTTTGAGGCCAGTTGCACCATGTGGACATGGCCGTGGCTGCGCTGCCCGCATCCAAGCTGCCCGATGCGAATGCGATCGTTCGCTCCCAGCACGCGAGCGTAAGATCGCGCGTCCATCCCTATCGCCAGACCGGCAACCGCGGCCTGCTTCACGAACGTGCGACGGTCGGTCACTTGTCGCTCGACCCCTTCTGCCCCTTCAGGTACTTTGTCGCCCATTTGAACGACCTCCAACTCGAGCATCTATGCCGCAATCGGCTGCGTCAATCCCCGCGGGCCGCCGCTGCCGACAATTGCAAAAATTCCAACGCCTGCGCCGACGATGCTCTATCAAGATATACCGTGGCATCGGGATGGGTCCGCAGCAGCGTCGCCGGGCAGTCCGTCGAGATGGGATCTTCCAATGCGCGACGAACAATCTCCGCTTTCCGCGGCCCCGGCACCGTGGCAATCAATTTCGGCACGCGAAACAATGTCGGAATCGTCAGCGTCATCGCCTTCTCCGGCACTTCCTCAACGCTGCCGAACCATCCCTCCGCCGCCTGCTGCTGACGACACTTCGCGTCGAGCCGCACCACCTTCATGTCCACTGGATCCTTGAAGTCCGCGACGCCGGGGTCGTTGAACGCGAGGTGTCCGTTTTCTCCAATCCCCAACAAGCATAGTTGCGGATTCGCCGCCCGCAGCCGTTCCGCATATACCTTGCATTCATGCTCCGGGTCTGCCACCGATCCGTCGATTTCAAAAAACTCCCGCATCGATACTTTATTCGTCAACTCCTCGCGCAGATATCGCCGGAACGAAGCCGGATGATCGGGAGACATGCCGACATACTCATCCATGTGAAACCCGCGAACCCGGTCCCAGGGCAGCCCCGAAGTTCGGGTAAGAGCCTGCAACGTCTCCAGTTGCGACGCACCGGTGGCAAAAATCACAGGAACAGTCTCTTGCGTCTTTGCGATCCGAAGTATCGCCTCTGCCGCGGCCTTGGCTGCCGCGGCCCCGGCTGCCTGCGGCGTAGGGTGAATCTCTATTTTTAATGATCCCACCCCGTAGTGCTGAACTTCCCCATCGTGCCGTCTCATGTTTTCCTTTTGCGACATGCTTTATGGCCCGTCGCATTTCTCCTGTGAACATACTTTGCTGCAAACTCTATGTCAAGATAGGTTTCTTATGTTCTTTGCAATTTTTCTTTCATTTCGGCCGCTTGGCCGCCTCGATCAAGACAGATTCCGGGCTAAAACTACACTATTGTCCTTCGCAGCAGCGGTCGAGTCAAATAGTGGCATCATTTAAACATGAAGATAGCGTTTCTCGGTCTGGGAAAAATGGGCCTTCCCCTGGTCGTCCGGCTGTTGTCGAGCGGCCACTCTGTTTCAGCGTGGAACCGCACGCCGAAATCGCAAAAAACATTGGACGCGCTTGGAATTCCCGCTGTCGCTCTGGCTCCGTCGATCCACGCTGCCGTCGCGCACTGCGACATCGTCTGCACCATGCTCGCCAACGATGAAGCAACCGAAGCCATTGCCTTTGGCCCTGAGGGATTGATTGCCGCAATGCCTCCGAACTCGATCCATATTGCCATGGGCACGTTGAGCGTTGCACTGTCTCGCCGTCTGATGGAGAACCACGCGGCAGCCCATCAAGGTTACGTCGCCGCACCGGTATTCGGTCGTCCAAATGTGGCCGAGCAAGGCAAGCTCTGGGTCGTCGCCGCCGGAGCGGAGGACGCGGTGGCGCGCGTCAGACCGGTGCTCGACGCGATCGGGCGCGGCCTTACCGTCGTCGGCGCGCAACCCTGGCAGGCGCACGCGTTCAAACTCGCTGGAAATTTCATGATGACCTCGATGGTGCAGACCATTGCGGAAGCTTTCGTCTTCGCGAATTCGCAGGGGCTCGATCCTGAACTGTTCCTGGAAACGGTGAATCATGCGCTGTTTCAATCGCCGTTCTATCTCGCCTACGGCCGCGTCATGCTGCATCCGCCGGAACATCCCGGCGCTACGGTCTTGATTGGCGAAAAAGACATTCGACTGTTTCACGACGCCACCGAGGCTGCCGGAGTCCGCCTGGGACTTGTCGAGTATCTGCAGGAACAATTCAATGTCGCAATCCGCGACGGCCTGGGCGAATCGGACTGGGCCGTTGGCCAATATCGTGTGACGCAAAAGGCCGCAAAAAACGCGGGCCGATAGAATTCCCGAACAGGAGAACCATGACCAACTCAACGCGCGCAAAGACGTCAGAATTTTCACTGGCCGGCAAAATCGCGTTCATCACTGGCGCCAGCTCCGGCATTGGCGCTGCCTGCGCGAAAAGTTTCGCGCGCGCCGGCGCTCGACTGCTGCTGGCCGCGCGCCGCGAAGACCGCCTGCAAAAAATGGCCGCCGACCTGCGCTCCGCGGGCGCTGCCGATCTGCATACGATTGCGCTCGACGTGCGCGACAACAAAAAAGTTCAATCCGCCATCGCCGCGCTGCCCGCGACATGGCAGGCGATCGATATTCTCATCAACAATGCCGGCCTGAGCCGAGGACTTGAGAAACTTCACGAAGGAAAGATCGCCGACTGGGAGGAAATGATCGACACCAATGTGAAGGGACTGCTGTACGTCACGCGGGCCGTGGTTCGCGGCATGGTTGAGCGCGGCGCCGGCCACGTCGTCAACATTGGCTCGACGGCCGGCCACATGACCTATCCCAACGGCGCGGTATATTGCGCGACCAAGGCGGCGGAGAGCCGCATCACGGAAGGTCTGCGCGAAGATTTGCTCGGCACGCCTGTCCGCGTGACCACCGTGGATCCGGGCATGGTGGAAACAGAATTCAGCAATGTACGCTTTCACGGCGATGAAGCTCGCGCCGCCAAAGTTTATCAGGGGCTGACGCCGCTGCAACCAGAAGACGTTGCGGACGCGATTCTATGGGCGGTCACCCGGCCTTCCCACGTCAATGTAGCGCAGGTCATTTTGACCAGCATCGACCAGGCAAACTCCCTGCTCTTCAACCGCAAGACGAGCTAGCGCGCATCTCTCCTGTTTGTACAGAGAAAAAAGTCGTCGTTCTGAGCAGCGCGAAGAATCCTTGCATTTCGCTTTCTCCTCCACTACAGAGATACTTCGCTTCGCTCAGGATGACGAACTCTATAGCATCTGCACTCCAATCGGGAAATGCCACGGGAACGCTGCCAACGTCGCAATTTATCCAAGCCGCGACAGTTCCGCTTCAATGTCCTTCAGCGCCGCCTGCAATGCCGAGCGCCGCACCGGATGGCTGGTCTTCTCCGAAAGGATTCTTTCCCGCTTCAACTGAAGCACCTGTCGCGCCCGTGCGTGTTCCGCGCCGGCCGGGTCGCCTGCGCCTTGCTGGGTTGTGTTGGCGGCCTGCTCCGCCCGTTGCTCCACCTGCTCTTCAACCGACTTGCTTTCCCATCCTCTCGCCATATTTCCAGACTATAAGATTGCAACGTGAATCACACGCACCAAAGTAAGCATCTGCTGGAATAGAGATTGAGCGGAACAAAACGTCTTTACGGGGATTGCCCATGCGCGCCTATCAAATTTCTCAATTCGGTCTTGATAATTTGCGATCTGTAGAGCTTCCTGACCCGCGGCCCACGCCGGGAACGGTGCTGATTCGCGTCCACGCATGTTCTCTGAATTACCGCGATCTGCTGATGGTTCGCGGCCACTACGATCCCAAGCTGCAAATGCCGCGCATTCCACTTTCCGACGGCGCCGGAGAAGTTGTTGCCATCGGCACTGGAGTGACTCGCTTCAAACCGGGAGATCGCGTCGTCGGATTATTTCTACAGAACTGGCAGGATGGCGGCCCATCGCAATCGAAATCGCGCGGCGCGCTCGGCGGCGATATCGATGGCATGTTGGCCGACTACGTTGTGCTGCCTGAAAACGGCGTCGCCCGCTTTCCCGCCCACTTAAGCTATGAGGAAGCATCCACGCTGCCTTGCGCCGGACTTACCGCGTGGAATGCATTGTTTCATGCAGCCGCAACCAAGCCTGGCGACACCGTGGTAATTCAAGGAACGGGCGGAGTTTCTATCTTCGCACTGCAGTTCGCCAGACTTGCCGGAGCGCGTGTGCTGGGCACATCCAGCAGTGACGAGAAATTGCGACAGGCAAAAACGCTCGGCCTTGATGAAGGCTTCAACTACAAAGAGAATCCCGACTGGTCAGGTTGGGTAAAGAATCAAACGAATGGCGTCGGGGCAGACTTGATTGTGGAAGTGGGCGGTTCAGGAACTCTGGAGCAATCCATGAGGGCGGTGCGCGTGGGTGGAACCATTGCGCAAATCTGGATACTTTCCGGGACGGAGGAAAAGCTTTCAGTCACGTCGATTCTAATGCGCCAGATTCGGTTGATTGGCATTTATGTCGGTTCCCGTGCCATGTTTCAGAGTATGTCCCAGGCCATCGGGGCTGCCGAAATGAAGCCAATAGTGGGAAAACTATTTCCCACTGCGCAGGCGGTTGAGGCATATCGGTTCCAGGAAAGGGGCCACCATTTCGGGAAAGTAGTCATATCTCTTAATAACTAGTTGATAACGTCCCGGAATATTCTCAAGCTCCACTATTTTCTAATCAGTCACTTAGGGTGAACAAGGCCAAAACCCTTAATTTTGTGGGATTCAACCTGTACGGGTGGCATTCAATTTGCATCTATTTGCTTGTAGCGGATTCCCGGGTACCCACAGGGAACGCACAACAGGGAGGCGCAGGCAATCTACAAATTATCGTAGCTGCCAGCGAACATCATTTATGACGTCTTGGCTACGCACAATCTACAATTTCTTCTCCGAAATGTTCTTTGGCTGCAGTCACGGC
>JBOGLY010000115.1:0-8373 GCA_050746425.1 Acidobacteriaceae bacterium | reverse complement strand
CTTCGTATGGCTGAAGCTCTCCGGGCAATGGAACCGTTATGTCCAGCCGTTGCGAGATGACGCTGACGGTGTCCACCGCGGCGGGCGCAGTCGGTTGCGATACGGTCGCGCTTGCGGAAGCTTTATTCGAGCCGCTACTGCAACCGGATGTTGCGAGAGCGATGGCCAGCGTCGATGCCATCAGGAGCGATCCGGAAACTGTAACGAGATTTCGTCTTCGCGCTCGGTTAACGGATTTGATCATCACTTTCATTCTCCTTTGCCCGCTTCAGAAGCGTACGGGCTGTGCGCGTCGGTAACGTCCAACGATGCCGAGACCCGCGACGCCCGCTCCTGGGCCATTGAAAATACGGCCGGCAGGATGATGAGAGTGGCAATCGTTGAAGCTGCCAGTCCGCCTATCACCGCGCGGCCAAGCGGAGCCGTCTGGTGGCTTCCTTCGCTTAGCGCCAGGGCCATCGGAATCATTCCCGCGATCATGGCGATGCTGGTCATCAGGATGGGACGCAGCCGGGTTCGCCCGCCAAAAATCGCCGCCTCCGACGCCGATCCCATGCCGGCGCGCCGGTGATTTTCCGCGAAGGTCACCAGCAGAATGGAGTTGGCGACAGAGACGCCGAGTGCCATGATTGCTCCCATGAACGATTGCAGATTCAGCGTGGTTCCGGTCAGCAGCAGCATCACAATCACTCCGCAAATCACGGCGGGCGTGGTGGAAATAGCGACCAGGGCGAGGCGAAGCGACTGGAAATTTGCCGCCAGCAAAAGATAAATCGCCACCACCGCCAACAGCAGGCCGAGACCCAGATAGCTGAATGTCTGCCGCATGGGCGCGACCTGTCCGCGCACGCGTACTTCGACGCCCCTGGGAGGAGTACCGGCCCGCCGTATTGCCGCTTCGACCTGGTCGGCGGCGCGTCCCAGGTCTTCGCCGTCCACGTTCGCCGTCAGCGAAATCATGCGCTCCATGTCGTACCGGTCGAATTCACCCGTCACCTGTCCGTAGGAAAGGCGCGCCACATCGCCGAGGTTCGGGTGGTTCGCAACGCCTCCGCTCATCAGGGGAATGCTGGCCAGATCGTCCATTGATTTCATCTGGTCCTGCGGCACTTCCACCTGCACCTGATAGCCCACCCCGGTCGTCGGGTCCTGCCAGAAATTGCGCGAAACGAAGCGGCTGGACCAGGTGGCGGTTTCGACGGATCGCGCGATCTGATCGACCGTAAGGCCAAGCTGACCGGCCCGCTCGCGATCGATATCGATATTCAGACTGGGATACTCGAGCGGCTGTCCGTAGTGCAAGTCGCGCAGATGGCCGATCTTGGCCATCTGCGTGCGAACTTTTTCCGCGTAAGCGCGGTCTGCGGAATAGTTGAAGCCCTGAATGGCGACTTCGATCGGAGTCGGCGAGCCGAAGTCCATGATCTGGTCCACAATGTCGGCGGACTCGAAGGTGCATGCGGTATCGGGAAAATCGCGCGGAAGCGTGCGGCGCAATTGCTCCTCAAGCTGTCTCACTCGAATCTTCGCGCTCGGTTTTAGCTGGATGCGAAGCACCGCCTCCTGCGGTCCGCTGGTCCACAGATATACAAGGTTCACTGGATAGCTGGGGGCATAGCTTCCGACATAGCCGATGCTGATCTCGACGTTTCCAGGGCCTGCCGCGCGTTTGATGTCGTCGAGCGTCTTTAAAGCGATCTGTTCGGTCGCTTCAATCCGGGTGCCTGAAGGGGCGCGCAAGCGCAGTTGAAATTGGGTTTCAGGAGTATGGGGAAATATTTCGCGGCCCAACTGCGGGCCCAGCAGAAGAATGATGCCAGCCGTAATCGCGAGATAGGTCGCAACCAGCAGGCCGCGACGAGGGACCAGGCGTCCGATGAGACTCTCATAGCGGTCGCGCACTCGATCGAATCGGCTGCGACCCGTGCTTTCCTCCTCATCGCGATGCATCCGCTTGTTCAGCCAGATATAAAGCACCGGCACGAATGTGCTGGACAGCAGATAGGACGCGATCATGGCGAAACCCACAGCGAGCGACAAGGGAACGAACAATGCGCGTGTGACGCCAACCATCAGAAATGACGGAATGAATACCGCGAGGATGGAAAGCATTGCCAGAAACCTGGGCAAAATGGTCTGACGAGTAGCATCCAGCACCGCCTGCGGCACATTGTCCGTCAACTGCAGGTTGCGATGAATGTTCTCAATTTCCACCATGGCCTCATCGACAAGAATGCCCACCGCGAGGGCAAGGCCGCTCAGAGTCATGATGTTGATGGTTTGGCCCGCGAGCCACAGGCCGACCACGGCGGAAACCAGCGCGAATGGGATCGAAGCGACAACAATAAACGAGCTTCTCCATTCGCGCAGAAATAAAAACACCATCAGTCCGGTCAGGAACGCCCCTATGGCTCCTTCCCAGACAAGCGCGACGAGCGATCTTTTCACGCGGTCCGATTGATCGAATTCATAGCTGACCTGTACATCCGGGGGAAGCACATTGGCGAACCTGCCCATGTTGGATTTCACCGCATTCACGACCGCCAGCGTGGAGGCATCGGCGCGCTTGGTCACGGGCAAATAGACGGTCCGGCGCCCATTCACAAGCGCGTAGCCAAGCGTGATATCGCTACCGTCCTCCACCCAGCCAACGTCGCGCATAAAAACCGTCGGCCCCGCGCCGGTGCGCACCGGCAGATTGGCAAGCTCCTTGATGTCCGCCACCACGCCATTCATCGGAGTGATGCGGTCTAGCTTGCCTGTCCGCACGTCTCCAGCCGGGGCAATTACATTGCCTGAAAGCAATGCCTTCACCACCTCGCCGGTGGACATGCGATAGCTGTTCAGCTTGTCGCGGTCCACGTGAATGACAATGGTTCGCGAACTGCCGCCGAAAGTGGCCGGAGAGGACACGCCCGGCAATGTTGTAAATAGCGGCCGCACGCGGTTTAGCGCCAGGTCTTGCAGCTCATCCACACTATGCGTTTTGCTGGAGAACACCACATAGCCAACCGGTACGCTGCCGGCGTCGAACCGCAATACAAATGGAGGCACGGTCCCAGCCGGCATGTAGGCATGGGCGCGCTCAATGTACGCAACCGTCTGCGACAAAGCCTGGTTCATGTCGGTGCCGGGGATAAAAGACAATTTCAGCAGCGCGAAGTTTTCAACCGACTTCGACTCCACGCTTTGCAGGCCGCCAATGTAGAGGAAGTTCGATTCGTAATAATAGGTCAGGTATCCTTCCATCTGCGCCGGGCTCATGCCGCCGTATGGCTGGGCGACATAAATCACAGGCAGATTCAGGTTTGGAAAAATATCGACGGGCATGCGCAGTACCGCAAGGATCGAGCAGAGCGCGACGGCGACGACTGCGACCAGCACGGTGATGGGACGCCGCAGGGCGGCATGGACAATCCACATATCAATGCCCTCCCATGGGCATTTGGTTCACGGTGTTGAGAAACGGAGTCAAGTCTCCCTGCGCCGCGGCAAGGTCGGCAAGGGCGCGCCAGATGCTGAGCCGCGCAAGGGAGTCGTCCATTTCCGCCTGCACCAGCAGACTTTGTGCCTCTGCCACATCCACGATGGTTCCCAGTCCGGCATGAAACCGCGCCAACGCCTGCGCTTCGCTTTGGCGCGAAGCGGCAAGTTCCGTGGGAGTGTTTTCGGCCACCCGACGCGCCCCGGTCAGCTCCGCAAGCGCCTGTTGTTGTTGGCTGGTGAGGGCCTGCAAGGTTTGGTCGTACAACGCCTGCTCGCGCCGCCGGTTGGCAAGCTCAATCTTTTTTCGCTCGTGAATGGGCACGATGCTGGTGAGGTCGAGCGATGCGGTCAGACCCGCTTCCCAGTTGTAGACATCAAATCCAAGTCCACTGGGCCACGGCTTCACCGTCCCGGTGGAAGTCTCTCCGCTGCCGCGCGCCGAAACCAGCCCCTCGGTTATGAAATGTGGATAGAACGAATGATTCAGGATGCTGATTCGCGCATTGGCTTCCTCAATCCTCCGCTGTTGCGCGATTGCGGCCGGATGGTTCACGAGCGGGGCTTCGGCCCAGTTCCGCTCTGGCGGGATGTCGAGGAAAGGGCCGGTTGCGATCTGGACTGTGCTCCCGGCCAGTCCCAGTACCCGCGCTAACGTCACGCTGTTCACCTGGTTTGACTGCTCGGCAAGAATCAGCCGTGTTCGTGCTGCAGCCAACTCCGCATCGGCCCGGGAAGCATCCGCGCCAGGACGCAGATGAGCGTCGACCAGCGCGTGGACCGACTTGGCGAATATCTGCCTGCGGTCTACGTCCGCGGCGCTGGCGATGACCCGCTGCTCACCTGCAAGTACGGCCAGCGACGCCTCGGCAACGGCGGCGGCCACTCCCAGGCGAGTCAGCTCCACCTGTGCTCCAATCCTGCTTTCGGTGGACTGCGCCGACCGGACCTGCGCACGGCGGAATCCGAAATCGAACGGCTCCCACGACAAAAGAACTCCCGCGCCGGAGGTCCAGAACGGACGATAGGAATGCGGCGTCACGCTTCCCTGCGTTCCTGTGAGGATGTTCGGGTATTGCGGCAGCAGCACCCCCAGCACGCTTTCGCGCGAGCCGCGGTCGCCCTGCCAGACGCTGTCCAGATGAGGCAGATAATTTGTTCTTGCAAGTCCCACGTTGGCTCTTGCCGCGTTGTACTGCTCCAGTGCCGCGCGCACTGCGGGGTAGTTCGCAAGCGCATAATCGACCGCCTGCTGAACCGTAAAAACCCGCGCGTTCGTCGCCGGAATCTGCTGCGCTCTGGCAGCCAGCCACGGCGGCAGGCCGACAAGAAGCGCGGCTACGGCACAGAGCGTTTTTCTTTTGCCATTCAGCATGTGCTGAAAACCTCAACCTATAGAGCGATTGCGAGTTCGCCCCAGGAATTATCACATCGAGTCTGCTTTGTATCGGGGCACGGCTTCAGCCGTGCCGCAAATGCCAAAAAATGCAGGGCTTTAGCCCTGAGGCTTTACTCTCGACCTTCATCGGAGCTTACTTGGAAAAGTGCGTGATTCTTCGCTTCAACGAATACACGTCGACGGGCACTTTCACTGTGCTTTCGACGGGAAGGAGAATTTATAGCCTGGAAACGGTCAACAAGAAGGGGGCGAACGCCCGGATTGGCGGAAGCACGAGGACGACAGCACATGCTCATTCGCGCGGTTCAGGCTTGCAACCTGAATCATGGACGGGTCTGCGCTCGTCGCAGCGGTTTCAAGTCCATAGCGGCGATGCGACCGATGACGAGGGGTCAGTGCAACATCATTGGTTTGGGTTTGCAGTTGGTCGCCAGGGCATATGGCTTTTCGAGAGAGATGCGCGCCAACTGTTAAGCGGCGCGCGCCCCAATGCGGTCGGACCGATTGCACCGGAAGACTCTGGTGCATGCCCGTTCGCGCAGCAAAGCACGGCGAGACAAGCATCAATGCCGGCAGCAGGACGCTCCACAGCAGAAACTTCGTTCGATGCGCGCTACGGCCCCAGAGCAGAGACATAGCCCATCATATCCCAGATTCAGGCTCACCGATCAACGCTTGTCCCTATTGCAAAACTGGTACGCCGGCAATTCTGGCTTGCCATTCCGCAGGGCCGGTCTGGTGAACGGAGGTCCCTTGGCTGTCTACGGCAACCGTGACCGGCATGTCCTTTACGTCGAATTCGTATATAGCTTCCATGCCTAAATCCTCAAACGCCAGCACTCGGGAGCCGCGGATGGCTTTCGATACCAGATAGGCCGCGCCGCCGACCGCCATCAGGTAGACAGCTTTGTGGTCGCGAATCGCTTCGATGGCAGCAGGCCCGCGTTCCGCCTTGCCAATCATGCCTACCAGTCCGGTCTGTTCCAGCATCTGCCGCGTAAAGCGGTCCATACGCGTGGCTGTTGTCGGACCCGCAGGGCCGACGACTTCTTCCCGAACAGGATCGACCGGGCCAACGTAATAGATGAAGCGGTTGTTGAAATCGACGGGAAGCTTCTCGCCGCGGTCCAGCATGTCCGTCATGCGCTTGTGCGCGGCGTCGCGACCCGTCAGCAGTTTGCCGGTCAGCAGCAAAACCTCGCCCGGTTTCCAGGTTGAGACCTCGGCGCGTGTGACGGAGTTGAGATTGACCCGGCGCGCCTTCGAAACATCGTGCGTCAGCGTCGGCCAATGTTCCAGCGACGGCGGCTCCAATGTTGCTGGCCCGCTGCCATCCAGCACAAAGTGCGCGTGGCGTGTCGCGGCGCAGTTGGGAATCATGGCGACGGGCAGGTTGGCGGCGTGGGTCGGATAATCGAGAATTTTCACGTCCAGCACGGTCGTCAGCCCTCCCAGGCCCTGCGCGCCAATGCCGAGGCGGTTTACCTTGTCGTAAATTTCCAGCCGCAATTCTTCCAGCCGGTTCTTCGCTCCGCGTGCGATCAGGTCGCGCATATCGATCGGCTCCATCAGCGATTCCTTCGCCAGCAGCATCGCCTTTTCCGCCGTGCCGCCAATGCCGATTCCCAGCATCCCCGGCGGGCACCATCCCGCGCCCATCGTAGGAACGGTTTTGATCACCCAGTCCACAATTGAGTCGGAGGGATTGAGCATGACGAATTTCGATTTCGCTTCCGAGCCGCCGCCTTTGGCCGCGACAATCAGTTCAACATTGCCGCCATGCACCATCGAAATATTCACGACCGCGGGCGTATTGTCTTTCGTATTCTTGCGCGCGCCGGCGGGGTCGGCCAGGATGGACGCGCGCAGCACATTGTCCGGATTCAGATAAGCTCGGCGCACGCCCTCGTTCACCATTTCCTCGACCGTCATGCTGGTCGAATCCCAACGGACATCCATGCCAATCTTCAGAAAAACCGTGACGATGCCGGTGTCCTGGCAGATGGGGCGATGGCCCTCCGCGCACATGCGGGAGTTGATCAGGATCTGCGCAATCGCATCTTTCGCGGCGGGCGACTGCTCCAGCTCATACGCGCGGGCGAGGTTGGTAATGTAATCGACCGGGTGGTAATAGGAGATATGCTGCAACGCGTCTGCGACGCTCTGGATCAGGTCCTGCTGGCGAATCGTGGCCATGATGAGTGGTGTTTACCTTCTAGTAAAGTCGAACACACTAGTTTAGACCGTCGCGCTACGCGGGACCGCCTTTCCCGTATTTCTCCTTTAGGCGTGAGTTTTCTTCCAGGTCAGAAGTTAACTTGGATAGAAGATTTGATCGACTGGACATACTTGTGTGAAACGCAGAATACGTAAACTTAAACATTTCCAGCACGCAAGACGTCATGAGTAATAGGTTCGCTGCCGCTTCGTTACGGTCAACTTGAAAATAATTAAGGTTCCAAGTGGCATGTGTTTCCGTTGTCGATATTGATGACGAGACGCCAATCGAAGTTACATTAGGGTGTGGCCCTGCCTCACAGAGCATTTCCCAAACGCCATTAAGATACGCGTAACCCAATTCCTGCGGGAAAAGGTTCTCCTTCCTTTTTGCCTTGAAATATTTGTTGTATTCAACAACGTCTTCATCGCGCGAAACCCAAACTTTAGCAAGGTGCGGCTCTCTTATAATCTTCTGCGCTTGCACGAATGACTCTATTGCCGTTCGAAGATGGCTGAATCCGGGAGTCGTACAGAGGGAAAATAGGAGTTCTGCTGCCAGACGAATTTCCCGGAAACAGAAATTGGTCAATTGTGCTGGAACAAACCAGCTCCCATCCTGAATAGAATCGAAGACTGAGAGGGCTTCTAGCCAGTTTTGGTCGACTCTAGAATAGAGGCCACTGATATCCGGAAAGTTGTTAATCGTCGCAATGAAGTTGTATCGTTTTCTCAGGAAATACTCTCGAAAACCCCCGGTTATAAATCGTTTTTCCTCGGCAAATAAGAACCGATCTAAATCTGGATTATCTGAGACGGGGGGATTTCCCATTTAAGCGCTCCCTGATTTGTTACGGATGCCCATTGAGATTTCATTCCGGCATAGGTTGATAGATAAACTTTACATGCGTGCTTGCACATACGCGGAAACAGGGGTCATCGTGCCTAAAACCCGCAAGGAAAAAGATTCTCTCGGCTATGTCGAAGTTCCGGCGACGGCCTACTACGGCGCGCAGACGGCGCGGGCGGTCGCGAATTATCCCATCTCCGGGATGCGCGCGCATCCGCTGCTGATTCGCGCGATTGCGATGGTGAAGGCCGCGGCGGCGCAGGCCAACAAGGAGCTCGGACTTCTCGACGCGCGTCGCGCCGATGCAATTTCGAAAGCCGCCCAGGAAGTCGTCGACGGCAAGTGGGACGAAGAATTTCCGGTGGATGTGTTTCAGGCCGGCGCCGGCGTCAGCTTCCATATGAATGCCAACGAGGTGATTGCC
>JBOGLY010000114.1:0-8378 GCA_050746425.1 Acidobacteriaceae bacterium | reverse complement strand
CACTTATACTCCGCTGGAAAACCTGACTATTACTGCCGGATTGCGCTGGGACATCTTCGGCGGACGCAATGAGCGTCACAACCGTCTGGAGTACTTCAATCCCAGCATTTCCGCGACAGCAGACAGCGTTGCATATACAGGCGCTGAGATCTATGTGAATGGCAGCAACCGTTCGCCTTTTGCAACAAATCTTGGCGATCTCGGCCCGCGTCTGGGGTTTGCCTGGCAGCCAATTGCCCGCATGGTGCTACGGGGAGGGGCAGGCATCTATTTCGGACCCAGTCCGGAGATGGTAGGTAGCGCATTGCTCGATAGCGATGGCTTCTCCTCTACCACCAATTGGAATGCCACCTGCTACAACAACGATGGGAACACGGTATACACTGGAACTTCAGGCTGCGCGGGAGCGGCGCCCAACAGCCCCGCTCCCAGCGACACCGGCATTTATTCTCTCAGCAATCCCTTCCCCAATGGAGTTGTTCCCGTCTTTAATTCTCCACCGTCCGGCCTGGCGACTAATCTTGGCACCACGCTGAATACGGTATTGCACAGCCAACGCACGCCCACGACATACAACTTCAACTTCAGCGTCGAGTATCAATTTCCGCGCGAGGTCGTTCTGGATCTGGGATATGTCGGCAGTCGCGGGCTGTTCCTGCCCATCGGACAGTTCGACCTCAACACTCTGAGTCTGGAAACCATTGGGAAATACGGAGCAGCACTTTGCGTGGATCCTTCGAACCCGGCGTGTCAAAATGTCAACAACGTTTGGGGGCCGACCCAGCCCGCAACCAATGCCAACTATGGCGCAGCCACCGTGCCTTTGTGGGTATCGCTGCAGGAGTTCCCGCAATTCGGCGACGGCAGCTACGGCTCTGGGAACGGTGTGCTGCTAAATGGCTATCCGGGTGGCGACTCGGATTACAGCTCCCTGCAGGCCAAGCTGCAAAAAAGACTTACATCCCATATCACCACTTTAAGCAGCTTCACATGGGCGAAGCTGATCACCGACGACGGCAATCCTCCGCTAGGGTTTGTCGGCTATCACGGAGGAGCAGCCCAAGACAACAAGGACCTGCGGTACGAACACTCGGTCAGCCCGCAGGACGTCAAGTATCAATTTACCGGCATGATTTCCTACGATCTGCCCGTGGGCAGGGGAAGGGCCATTCAACCTGCCCGCGTGGCGAATGTATTTCTCGGTGGATGGACTGCGAACGGCATTCTCTACCTGAGCACCGGTGTTCCCATCGCATCTCCTGTTGTGGGAGCGCCCGTCTCATACTTCAATCAGCGCCCCGACCTTGCCTGCGATCCCAGCAAGGGCGCTCCGCATACGGCGACCACTTGGTTCAACTACACTTGCTTTGCCACGCCATCCAGTCCGTTTGTGCCTGGCAATGCTCCGGCATATCTGGATCATGTACGCACCATGGGCTCGCGGGACCTGGATGTTTCTTTGTACAAGTCGTTCCAAATGGGCGCAGCCCGAAATTTGCGCTTCGATGTTTCGTCTTACAACCTGACAAATCGGGCGCAACTTGGAATGCCGCAAGTTCCGTCCATTACCAGCGTTCTAACTCAGCCCTCTGTGGCGGCGACGTTTGGCACCATCACGAGTACTGTGAACACACCCCGTCAGTTCCAGTTCGGCGCGAGGTTTATCTTCTGAACTGTTTCTCGATTAGTTCTAGGGCATTTTTCCTGTTGGTGTAAAGTACAGGCTTTGAATGCTCGTCATCCCGTGCGAAGCGAAGAACTTCTGAGTTGCTGAAGAACACCGAATGCGAAGATTCTTCGCTTCGCTCAGAATGACGCAGTTGCTCAATAGCAACTGCGACGAATGCTTTAGTAGTAAAGATACTTGCGCCAGCGCAGGTCGGAGCTGCCGATCATCCGCATGATGTGGCGGCTGGTGTGCAGGGAAAACGGCCGCGGTTCGCGCATCAGGGTCATGCCTTCCAGTTCCTGAATCAGTTGATTGCCCTTGGTGCGATTACAGCTATGGCAGCACGCGACCAGGTTTTCCCAGGTGGAAAGGCCGCCGCGCGAGCGGGGCACAACGTGGTCGAGGGTCAGGTCGCTGGCCGGCAGCACGGTAGCACAGTACTGGCAGGTGTTGCGGTCGCGTAGAAGAATGTTCTTGCGGGAAAGCGCGCGCGTCTGGTGCGGGATGCGGCGATACTCCAGCAGCCGGATCACGGATGGGACGCGGACCCGCATTCGAGCCGCGTGGAGCAGGGTCGCGTGCTCCTCTTCCGGGCGGGCGACGCCTTTCAAGATGAGGACCAGCGCGCGCCTCGCGCCGCAAATATTGATCGGCTCGTAGGAGGCATTCAGCACCAGAACCGGCGTATGCATCGGCGACGCAGCGGAGGTCGATGAACGCTCCTGCAAAACAGGTTCGGCGCGGCCGGCGTGAAATTTCGTCGCAGGTTTTGGCTTCCGGGCATGTGCCGTCGCCCTTCCTGTAGACATCGGATTCCCCTCCCCTAAAGAAGACTCACGTTGACTGTAACGCGGGCTTGATACTGTCCCAGCTCAGCTTTGCTCGCCCATCTAAAACGAGTCATCCAGACCCTCGCGGCGAGCCTGGCCCCAAGGTGGTTCCCGCTGGCAGAGCGTCCCAGAATGCGACGCCTTCGCGTTGCGATCGCGCCAGCGTCGCCACATGCACTGAAGTCGCTCCGCCGCGCAGCAGGGTTCGCGTGCATTCCCGCGCGGTCGCTCCGGTGGTGTAGATGTCGTCCAAGAGCAAGATCGCGCGTCCAGCGATCCGGTGAGGCTGGCGCACGGAAAAAGCGCCGCGCAAATTGCGCCGTCGTTGATGCGGCGTCAGCCCCGATTGATTTTCAGTCGCGCGCTGGCGATCCATGGCTTCTAGCGCCGGATGCAATTCGATATCAGGACGCCGTCTGCGCAGATTTCTCACCGTCGCTTCCGCCAGCAACTTTGTTTGGTTGAACCCACGTTCCCGGTGCTTGCGGGCATGAAGCGGGACCGCAATTACCGTGAGGCTCGGCGGCAAATCCGCGCGACTCGCGACGACGGCGGCAAGCAGTTCGCCAAGCGGCGCCGCCATGGTCGAAACGCGCTCATACTTCAGCAAATGGATCAAAGAGCGCAGCGTCCCCTGATAGACGCCATACGCGATCGCCAGTTGAAATGGAGGCCGTGCCCGCTCGCACAAGTTGCACAGAGGAGCCGCGTCCGAGTTTGAACGTGCGGCGTTTGGCGCAAAGCGGGAGCCGCCTACGCTAAGCTGCTCCCCGCAAATTGTGCAGAGCTGGGCTGGGAGTTGTTCCGGCAGATCGGTCCAGCAGACGGCGCAGACCGGCGTTGCGGAAAGTTGGAGAAGAGGTTGGTTGCAGAGCCTGCAAAGGGAGGGGAAAACGGCACAACCAAGAGCGTCCAGGGGACTTCGGAGGACGCGCGAAACCGCGCGCCAAGCTGCCATCTCCGATGGCGGAAGCGTAGTCGCTCCGTTTCCTCGACCTGTGGACCTCGGGAACTGCCTGGGGAAGACGCACCTCCCTTGCCAGAGGCTTCTGCGATCACGCGCCAAGAGCCTGGCTGACAGCAGTATATTCGGAATTCGTGAAACGAGCTACACTCAACCGTTTGCTGTAGCTTGTTTTGAGGGAGGCAGGGATTTGGCCAGCACCGTTGAACCCTCCAGTCAATCCGGTCAGTCCGCCGTTTCGAGCGCTCGGGCGCGCGTCGGCAAAGCGAATGCGGCGGCGGAATTTCAGCCCTATCTGACGCCGGAAGATTCGCGACCTGAATTTACCTTTCGCGCCATTTTCCTAGGATGTATCTTCGGCATTCTGTTTGGCGCGGTCACCGTTTACGTTGGTCTCCGCGCCGGACTCACGGTGGCTGCGTCGATTCCAATCGCCGTACTTTCGATCAGCGTCCTGCGCTCGCTTGGCCGCGCTTCCATTCTTGAAAACAACATCGTCCAGACAACGGGAAATGCCGGTCAATCGATCGCCTCCGGCGTGATTTTTACGCTACCAGCGCTGGTGTTTCTCGGATTCGATCTGGAATACTCGCGCATCTTTTTCCTGGCGCTGCTTGGTGGGTGGCTCGGCGTATTCTTCATGATTCCGCTCCGGCGGGAGTTGATCGTAAAAGAACATGGCAATCTCACCTATCCGGAAGGGACGGCCTGCGCTGACGTTCTGCTGGCAGGCGAACACGGTGGCTCTTTCGCGAGCCGTGTCTTCTGGGGACTTGGAATGGGCGGCGTCTACACGCTGTTTCAAAACGGCAATCTTTTCAGCGCCTGGCCGAGCACGCCGAATTATGAACCAAAATGGCTCCCCGGATCGGCGATCCGCGCCGACGCCACGCCTGAATATCTCGGCGTTGGTTACATCATCGGGCCTCGCGTGGCCGGGACGATTTTTGCCGGAGGCGTCTTCTCCTGGCTGGTCCTGATGCCGGCGATCCACTTCTTCGGCGCTCATCTTCCCGGTCCGGTCTATCCGGGGACGCAACCGATCTCGCAGATGTCCCCGAGCGATCTGTGGGCCGCATACGTGCGTCCGATGGGAGCTGGAGCGGTGGCCGCGGCCGGCATCCTGACCCTGGCGCGAACTGTGCCCACGATCTGGGGCGCGTTTCGTGAGGGAATAGCGAGCATCGGAAAATCGCGCGCTGCCGCCGCCGCGGAAAAGCGGACCGACCGTGACTTCCCTATGTCGGTCGTTGTCGGCGGTTCCGTTCTGCTGGTGATTTTGATGTTTCTGTTCCTGACGTTCAAGCCTGTTCCCGGCGCGCAGACCTCCATGCTCGCGAACCTGGCCGCGGCGCTGCTGGTGGTGGTGTTCGGCTTCTTGTTTGTCACGGTTTCGTCGCGGATCGTCGGTTTGATTGGCAGTTCCGCGAACCCGATTTCCGGCATGACGATTGCGACTCTGATGGCGACCTCTGCCATTTTTCTGGTGAAAGGCTGGACAGCCCCAGCCTTCGGCGCGCTGGCGATTACCATCGGCGGAGTGGTTTGCATTGCGTCGGCAAACGCAGGCGATACATCGCAGGACCTGAAGACCGGCTTCCTGATTGGGGCCACTCCGTGGAAGCAGCAATTGGCGTTGCTAATCGGCGTCTGCATCTCGACATTTTCGATCGGCGTCACCTTGACGGCGATGAACAAAGGCCTGGAGGAATTTCGTCCGGCGAATGAGGCCTACAGTCTGGCGCATCCCGCCGATGGCGTAACAGTGCAACAGGAACATTTCTCCCGCCGCGAGTTCCGCGTGAAGCAGCCCGACGGCAAAGAGATCATCGACTACGGAAAGAATTATGTTCTGCTGAACGCCCTGGGATCGCACAAGCTGGCCGATGGAAAATATCTGTTCAATCCAGCCACAGGAAAGATTGAAGTGCAGTGGATTGAAGGCATTGGCAGCGAGCGCGCCGCGGCCCCGCAGGCCAGACTGATGGCGACGGTGATCAACGGAATCCTGAGCCGCCAACTGCCGTGGGGCCTGATCTGGCTGGGCGTTTTCCTGGTCATTGCGGTCGAGCTGCTTGGGGTGCGCTCGCTTTCCTTCGCGGTGGGCGCGTATCTTTCGCTCGGCACCACGCTGGCAATCTTCTGCGGCGGCGTGGTCCGTTGGATGGTGGATCGCGCCGTCGAGCGCACCGGCACCGCGCCGGGCGCATTGGAGGGAGAGATCAGCCCCGGTTCACTTTACGCCAGCGGATTGATTGCCGCCGGTGGAATTGTGGGCCTGCTGGGCGTCGCGCTGAAGCTGTATGAGTCCGCAACAGGAAAATTCGACCTGTTGAAACTGTCGACCAGCAATCCTTTCTATCACGATTGGATTTCGGTATTGATGTTCGCGCTGCTGATGGGATCGTTGTTCTATTTCGCACGGCGACCGCTGAATGCAAAGAGCGACCGCGAATCTTGAGTCTGCCCGTCCTGCCCTCAAGAGATTTGGATATACTATAATCAATGTATATCTGGAGGTAGACGGCGTGCAGGTCTCAAAGTGGGGGAACAGTCTGGCAGTGCGGTTGCCCGCCGCGGTGGTTGACGCGCTGGAACTGAAAGAAGGGGATCAGATCGAAATTCACATTGAAGGCGAACGCCAATTCAAAGTGACGCGCGACAGCAGCCGCAGGCGCGCCATCGAAGGCATCCGGAAACTGCGAAGACCGCTGCCTCGGGGCTTCATCTTCGACCGGGAAGAGGCCAATGAGCGGTGAGGATTTTTTCGACACGACGATTCTCGTCTATGCCTTCGCGCAAGACGATCCTCGGTCTTCCGTTGCGGAAGGTCTGCTGAACAACGGCGGCGCCATCAGCGTTCAGGTGTTGAACGAGTTCGTTTCTGTGGCCCGGCGCAAATTTCGAATGTCCTGGGGAGAGGTCGTCGAGGCGCTTGCTGCCGTCCGGGTCCTATGCGCAGCGCCCATTGCCATGACGGTCGACACACACGATGCCGCTCTGCGGATTGCGCAGAGGTACGGATTTCATATATACGATTCGCTGATTGTGGCATCGGCAATCGAGGCTGGCTGCACCACGCTCTACTCGGAAGATTTGCAACATGGCCAAAGCATCGGACCCATCACAATCCGCAACCCGTTCGGCGGCGGCAAGGCGCGGCCCCCGCTCAGCCTTCAGAAGCCTGCCCAGCGGAAATGATTTGCGGACTGGCGACGCGCGCGGGCGGAAACGGCGCACTGCCATGTTTCAGCGCCGGCAGCACATGGTGCAGCCAGTTTCGGGTGGGCCGTTCGAGGAAACGGTACACGATCAACGCGACTACTTCCAGCACGAAGTAAGAAATCCATGGGTCGTACTTCATTAAGTGCAGGCGAACGAGAACGCCGCTGCGATGGATCCAGTCCCAAAGATTGAAGTGGAGAATGTACAGGCAGTAGCTGGCCTCGCCAACCATGACGAACAGCGGCAGGCGAAGAAAGCGCGTGATGGGATTGTGACCGGTGAGGCCCAAGATGGTGATGGCGAACAGCGGTGTGATCAGCCCGTTATGCATCAGCAGGAAGGGCATCCGCTGGCCCTGCATCAGGACAGCGCAAACGCTGCCCACGCCGACAACGGCCAGCACATAGCGGGCGCGGTTCGACAACTTCATGCGGTCGTTCAGCCGGGAAAGCACAATGCCGAAGGTAAAGGTCGGCAGATGCGGAAGCGGCGTCATCTTTACCGCGCGCAGCCAATAGCTGTTGGACATGCGCGTGATGGGGCCGAGGCCATCCGGACGCAGCCACATGTAGATCACCGGAAGCACCAACGACGCCAGCCAGCAACCAGCCAGGATCAGCAGAAGTTTGCGCGTTTGCCGCGGCCATTTAATCGCCACCAAGAGCGGAAACAGCAGGTAAAAAACCGTCTCACAGGAGAGCGTCCATGCCGGCGTGTTCCAGAAGGTGGCGAGGCGCGGACTCCAACCCTGCTGCATGACGGTGGTGAGCGAAAGCCCAAGAAAAAAATTGGCGTGCGTGCGATAGCGCCACTCAAGTTCGAGGATCGGGAAGGAAATCAGCAGACCGAGCACATACACCGGATACAACCGCGAAAAGCGCGTCTGCCAGAATTGGCGGCGATCGAACCGGCCGGCGTCGGAGCGGTCCGCGTAGTTGTAGGCGAGGATGAAACCGGACAGCAGGAAGAAAAAATTCACGCCCACGTAGCCGTTGTCCATCATTGGTGCGAGCGGCCCGAACCAGGCCGGGTTCCAGAAATGGAAGAACACGATGTTGGTCGCGGTAAACGCGCGAAGACCGGTCAGTGCGGGCATGACGGGCCGGCGAGGGATGGGAATAGCAACTGCCATTGTGCCTACGTGGTGACCAGGGAGCCAACTTTTTCTCCGGCGATTGCGCGCCGGATGTTGCCCGGTTGGTTCATGCTGAAAATGATCATCGGCAGATCGTTGTCCTTGCAAAGGCTCACGGCCGTCATGTCCATCACCCGCAGGTTGCGCTGCAGAATTTCCATGTAGCTGATTTCTTCAAACTTCACCGCGTCCTTGTAAAGGGCGGGATCGGCGCTGTAAATACCTTCCACCTTGGTGCCCTTCAGCAGCACGTCCGCCTTGATCTCCATGGCCCGCAACGAGGCGGCGGTATCGGTGGAAAAATAGGGGTTGCCGGTGCCGGCGGCAAAAATAACAATGCGTCCCTTTTCCAGATGGCGGATGGCACGGCGGCGGATGTAGGGCTCCGAAACCTGGTTCATTTCAATGGCGCTCATTACGCGGCAATGGACATCCTGTTTTTCCAGCGCGTCCTGCACCGCCAGAGCATTGATGATGGTGGCCAGCATGCCCATGTGATCCGCGGATACGCGGTCCATATTGCGGGCCTGTTCCGCAACGCCGCGAAAAAAATTC
>JBOGLY010000113.1:0-8393 GCA_050746425.1 Acidobacteriaceae bacterium | reverse complement strand
GGACAGCAACGCGAGACCATCCTGGCCGAAACGCAGCATCGTCCATGTAGAGTCCACACCGGGTGCGGAGGCAGGCATTGTGAGGAAGGCTTCCGGGAGGTAGCTGATCAGATCGTACCGGACGAGTCCATCTGCCAACGTGCCAGCATTGTTTTCGAGCATGAGAAAATCCTTCTCGAGCGATGGGTCAGCTACGACATCGACACCATATCCACCCTCGCCAGAGCCATAAAAGTCGATTTTAGGCAGCGTCTGAATCTGCGATGGAGGCGTAGTGGTAGGATTGGCAATTCCCCCACCGCCTCCGTAGACGAGGCCATTAGCGAGCACGAATGCTCCGCTGTACCCGCCCATGCCATCGAGTGTAGTGCCATCAATCAAGGTCAGGCCATTCGAATTGACGTTGTACCGGTAGAATTCTGGGCCCGAAGTTTGACTGTCGTAAGCATAAAGTTCCGTGGCATTGGCCCACACGGGATTTACGCCCTCGTAAATTCCTGACAGATTCGGGCGCAATGTGCCGGTACTTCCGCTGATGTCGAATATGCCGAAGTTGCTCCATATGTTCGTGAAATTCATTGCCAGGGTCGAATCGGTGCCAGGCATGGCTGCGATGTAGGTTGCCGGCACATTAGATGTGGATCCGGATTGCGTGTATGAAATTGGAATCGTCGCGGCGACTGACTGATGGATCAAGTCGAATTGGGCGAGACTGTCGGAGCCGCTGAGCCCGACATAGAGGTAATTCCCGTCGGAGGTCTCGGCCATCGTGGTCGGCTGGCTGCCGATTGCGACCGGCGTGCCTACCGCACCGGTGAATGGGTTGATGGTTACCAGAGAGTTGCCGGTAATGCCCGTGGCGCTGCTGGGAATCGTCGCATAGAGTGATTGGCCGTATTGATCGAACACGATAGAGTTCGCCGGGACGTTCACAAGGTCGTAGATGGTGAGCGGAACGACCGAAGAGAAACCGCCGCCTGGTGCAGGATTGGAGACGATCACCGGAGCCCAACCGTAGCTCGCAATCTCAGTGGCCGCAACCGCAGCGGTCAATTGTGTCGGGCTAACATAGGTCGTCACGAGCGCCGTGTTGCCTAGGTTAACCGTCGAGCCAGCGGTGAAGCCCGTTCCATTTACCGTCAGCATGAAGGCCGCTGAACCAGCCTGTACCAGGTTAGGAGAAATGGAATAGATCGAAGGCACGGCACTGTAGAGTGCGCCCGTGACAGTCGTACGGATAGTCGCCTGATTGTTGGAAGGCGCGGGGTCATAGCTTGAGGAGGATACGGAAGTTGTTGCTGCGAGCGTTCCCGAGTTCGCTGGAGTGGCTATCACCGTGACAGTAACGGTCGCTCCGCTGGCCAGGCCGCCGAGATCGCACGAAAACGTGGCCGCGGTGGTGCATGAGCCCTGGCTCGTTGTGATGCTGTTGACGATGAGCGATGGGTCGAGGCTCGCAGAGAGCGTCGCGCCAACAGCGGCATTCGGTCCAGCGTTCGTCACCTTCGCCACGTAGCTGATTGCGGTCCCGGTTGCGGCCGTGGGCGGAGCCGTGAGCGAGACCCCCAGGTCGGCCGGCGACGACGAGACGTCCTTCACCAGCGGGGATTGGAAGATATAGATCTGATTTTTGGAAGTAAACGCACTGGGAATCGCCGCCACCGCGATTCCGTTCTGGCCCCAACGCACGATTTTGCGGAAGCTGGTCGGATAGCCTGCCGAGCCGAGGTCGTTGACCGGAATACTGCCGAGAACGTTGAACGATGTCTCGTCGAATATATACACGGCGGCGGTGCTGCTGAAGTTCGTTACAGCCATAAAGGCCCTGCCGAGAGTGGAGTCAGAGACAACGGGACCGCCGGCCTGTATGTTGGCGGCAACGTAAAAGGTGCCGTTTAGCGCTCCGGTGGTCGCATTCAACACCTGGCCGTTTGAGAGATACAGAGAGCCGTTGTCATACTGCAGGTTGGTCAGGGTGTCGGAAGTAGTCGCGAGCCGGGTCGATTGCGTGATGCCGGTCGACCCAACGGTAAGTAAATCGATATAAGAGGAGCCGAGATAGAGGGTAGAAGCCGAGGGACCGAAGCTGAGGGGTCCCTCGCCGACACTGACGGAGCTGCCGGAGCGGGCAGCGCCGGAGTCAAAGATGGTGACGACGGGGCCGATGCCATATTCCCCCGTTGTAGTCACAGCGACCGAGTTGGGCAGGCCAGGCACCGCAGCGATGTAAACGGCGGTATAGGGCGCGTTATAGACGCCGGGACCTCCGCCCAGCGAAAACTGGTTGACGATCTTTCCCTGCGCGAGATTAATTTGCGCCACAGCGCCTGCGCCGTCGATCCCCACGAAGAGCTGCATGCCGTCCGTGGAGAGAGCCAGACGATCAGGATCCGTGCCAACCTGTATTTGCCGTGTGATGGTGCCAGTGTTGGGATCGATGCCAACGATGCAGTTTCCGATAGCGCCTGCAGCCGAAGCGGGAACGGAAGCATAGAGCAGACCATCGACCGCGTTGTAGACAAGATCGTTATTAGGAATGGAAATGAAGGTTGTGTAGAGCTGCGCTGCGCTTGTTCCTCCGCCAGGTGCAGGTGTGGTCACGGTGACGTTCTGATTTCCTGGCGTCGCCAGCGCATACGCAGGAAAGTTAGCCGTAATCTCTGTCGAACTGACAAAGGTGGACGGAATTGTCGAACCGTTGATGGATACCGCAATGTTGGCTGTAAATCCGGTGCCGGTCAGCGTCTCGGCACTGGCCGTGTTGATGGTGCCTCCCGTGGGAGAGATGCTGGTAAGGGTTGGAACCGGAGGGTTGCTGATCGCCAGAATAGCCGCTGTCGAGGTGCCGCCGCCGGGCATCGGGTTGACTGCAGTGATCGAAAGATCACCTGGAGCAGAGAAATCCGTGGAAACTAATGCGGCCCTTACTTGGGTATGGCTGATATATGTTGTCGCGCGGCCGGAACCGTTCACGTCGATGACAGTCGAGGGCACAAAGCCGGAACCCGTGAGGGTGATAACGGCGGACGCTGTGCCCGCGAACGCTGCGGTGGGGGACATGGATGCAATCACTGGCGGGGGATTGTTGACATCGAGGTCGACGGTAGTGCTGTTACTAGTCCCGTTCGAGACGACGACGGGGAGCTGAGCACCATTTGTGAGTTGAAAGGCCGGCACCGTTGCTGTCAGCTGCGTTGCACTTACATAGGTTGTGGACTCGGATGCGCCGCCGACTATTACAACGCTGCTGCTGGTAAAGCCGTCGCCCGAGACAGTCAGCATGAATGCCGCCGAGCCTGCTGTCACCGTCGGGGGACTGATGGAGCCGATGACCGGCGTTACCACATTCGTGGCTCCGCCTCCATTGGAGTTGCCACTGGAGCATCCGGCCAACGAACTCAGAAGAATCAGTGTCAGAGGAAGGACAAAAAGACGAGATGCCCAATCAAAATGATGATTCTTCAGGCGCTCAAGTTTGCGAGTGATGTCTATGCTGTGGTCGGCGGACATAATTCAGCCCCAGAATTCTGGTACCTTATACACCAATAAATAATAAAATACTATAGTAATAGTAGTAATAGCAATTAAACGCTCGCTGGTTGCTGATCTGCCCGGCAACCGCGTTAGGCAAAAACGGCGAGATGCGAGTGGAAATCGTTATCTTCGAAACACAGAACCAATACGTCGTGGATGCCCAAATCTGATGCTTCTGGACCTACGCCGGACGGTGCAAAAACCATCCGATTCCGTCTGTGCCCAGACGAATAGAATGGCAAGAATTCGATGGAGCCTCAGTTTTTTGGTGGCTCATTTGAGCACCGTAGAATTTGCCTCTCCAAAAACGGCTCCAGTATTGGAAATCAGTTTCATGGGGCCAAAGGGCGTGTTCACATACGTGCTAGACGAAATGATTGCAAAGACTGGAGAATCACTCATTTCCGCATCTGGATGGCAAGTCAATATGGGTCGCAGGCGAGGCTAAGCCCTGATAAACGCAGCGTTAATCGAAAGGTAATTGAAGGCAAGGTCTATCGTGATAATCCGTTACTCTGGGATTTCACAATTTGCCAAGATTCTAGGCTTCGGTCAGACCCTGTAGAATTGGGGCGCAGCTTATTTTACGAGAATTTTTTAAATTCCATAACGATTGGAGCCTAAGATATTCCCTTGTGCGTTGTGTAACTTGCAGCAAATATTAGAGATACATCAACAGCAAACTCGCGAGCGCGCGATTTAACGGAAATACGGTTGGTCAAAGGAAATTTCCGGCTTCTTCTGTAGGATTTAATTTCACAAGCCCGTCCCTTGTTAAATATTCGGTGAAAACGAGCGAAACTCGCAAATTTTCCTGCGGAATCCGGTTTCATTTTCCACCCGCAAATTGAGCTTCAGCCAAGGCCTTCGGTTCATGACCCTGAAAGCGCTTTATAGATCTATAGAGGCCTATCTGATCTCGCAGGAAAGCCCTAAGAATCATTGCGCGAGGGTTCTTGTCAGGCAAAGAAATCTAGATCTCCTGAAACGGCGCTGAAATTGATGCGGCAGCGTGGTCCAAGACCTTGAATTCCTTTCGGCACCGCTCCACAAATTTCTCGAAAGCTTCATAGGTCTTGAATCGACCCCCGTCCGGATCGATGCGTAGCTGCAGTTTTACCGACGAAGGTAGCGGCAACCCAGAAGAGAGGATCATGTACATGTACAGTTTGCAGGTTTGTCTCCAACGCATTTTCGGCTTGTAGGCGAGTGCCTTCGCTAGTCGCTTGAGGAAGGCGCGGTCAATCTTGAGCCCCGCCTGACGAATCGCCTGGGAAGTGCAGCTATCCGTCAAGAACAGTTTGTCGATCTTGATTAGCTTAAGAACCGCCTCTTGATTCCCCGCCCGAGCATCAGCGATTAAACATACGAGATTCGTCTTATACAAAACCATGCACAGCGATGCTGCCCGCGAGGCTCGCACCCTGCCAACCAGAGCGCCCAAAGCAGCGACTTTCTCTGGTGTGACGTTCTTCGCAAATTCGCGACACATGCGCTCCACGATTCTCGAACGGGTTTCGTTAATCGACTGTTTATCTCCTTTCTGAATAGACTCGACGGCTTGTTGCATCGCGTCTGGAGGAAGAGTTCCAAGCAAATTCAGAAGTTGCTTCTCATCCTTGTTGGCCGTGTCAACCATGAGGTGGAATGCTTCTCGCACTGCGTCGCGGTGAACGGCACCCTTGTCACGCTCGGATATGTGATGGCGCTCGAACGAAACTCCTTTTGATACCAGCTGCGAGATCCACGCCGACATTTCTCCTGGCGGTGATCCAAGAAGACTTACCCCTTCGTCTTCGCTCAGCATCCAGTCCCCTAGCGTCAGGCACAGCTCTGCGATAGTTTCTGCCGCCGGTCCATCACCGACAAAGTTTGGTCCTGGAAGTGTCGGTTTGCTCTTTCCGTCTTCGCTCATACTCCCCTCGTTGCTGGAAATACTCCCGGAGGACACTACCATGGCAGATAGCCAAGATGTCTCAGCAAAGTTACAAAAGGAAATCGTTTTCGAGCCTGCGCTCCAGCAGATCGGGACCACCGATTGTCCCATCTGTAAGACGCGGGTGGCCGTGTTCTTAGCCAAGACCAATCGTCCCTTCATCAATTGCAGTTTCTGCTCCGCCCGTATTTTTTACAACGGACAAGAATCCATTCGCCTGCTGAAGAAGAGGATGAAGCCCGTCAACGACTCCGATGGCTCACCGCTCCTGCTCACCTAATCGTCACACTAAGGCACACGATTCGTGAACGAAGGTACAAAGCATCGCTGTTCGGATCGCCTCATCGGTTTGACCGATTGCAGCGTTTGTAAGACCGAATGCAGCGTCGTGCTGACTCGTTCCGGCCATCCGTTTACAGCGTGCGGAAAATGCGGCGCACGGACTTTCTATAATTCTCGCATCGCTATCGACGTCCTGAAGCGCCGCATGCGGGAGATCGAAAATGCTTGATCTTCACGGTCCGATTTCTCCCTTTAAAACAAGCGAACCTGCGCGAGCGGTGAGAACAACGGCCGAGAACAATCACTAGAGAAACGGCAGCAGAGATATCGCTATGTCCATTTCACGCACGGAGACGGTGATCCGAGAGGGAAAGGGAGAATCATCGGACCTTGCAATCTGTGCGTGTCCAGGCAATTCGACTCCAGACCCCAGCGCATCGTCAGCCTCTTGCAAACCAGACGTTAAGAAAGCTACTGTCGAAAGTGCGACGCCGGATCGGAAACGGAGATTCATGGCTCGATCCGGCCAAAATGGCACCGTGGAACTTCACGGTCGCTGTTACAGGATGAAAATCTACAAAGACACGCCCGACGGACGAAGGGTGGCGGAATGGCACCGGATTTGTCCACTCCAAGGTCACTCCAGGGCAGAAGCCAAACGCAAGGCAAAGGAAATGATCGCCGCTATGGGGATCAATACCGACGCCGGTATCGTGAAAGCTTCCAAGCCGATTGTTACGTTTGATCAGGCGGTCAAGGGGTGGGAGTCCGACTTCTTGTCGAAGATGCGGCCTTCCTCGCAAAACTCGGCACGCTACATCACAAAGAAACATCTGCTCCCTAGGTTTGGTGAAATGTCCATAGACGATATCAACGCGAAGGCCGTGCGGGCATGGATCACAGACCTGGACAACGCGGGTGAACTGGTCCCAAAGTCCATCCACAACGTCTGGAAAGTACTCAAGCTGATTCTTGAGCAAGAGGAACACGTCACGCGGACCTGGAAGCTCAACCTTCCTCAAATCCCATACAAAGAGCAACGATGGTTCAGACCTGAGGAAGTTCTCAAGATCGTTGCGGCGGCGAAAGGTCAGTACAAGGTTCTGTACTACCTTCTCGGCGTTACTGGGCTGCGAGCTGGTGAGGCTTTCGGTCTGCACATTTCAGACATTTGGTTTGATCGTGGGTTGATCAATTGCCATCGATCCACGTTTCAACTCACAGAAGGACCAATAAAAACAAAAGCGGGATACCGTAATATTCCGCTCAACCCCGAAGCGCTCCAACTGCTGAGAGATCATCTTGTCAGCAGGACGAGCGGTCGGGTGTTTCAAACTTCGCGCGGCACTCCATTGACAGCAACCACGGTAAACGTCGAGCATCTTCGGCCTCTCCTAAAGGAGCTCACAATCCCGCACGGAACGCTGCACAGTTTCCGGCATGGGAGGGTGAGTCACTTAAGACGGCAGGGCGTGCCAGACTCGCTTATTAAGAAGTGGGTCGGGCATTCCTCATTGAGGATGACTGACGTTTACACGCATTACGACGCTGATTACGAGCAGAAAGTGGCGGCGGAATGCGGCTATTGGTCCCAAATCGGTCAAATAGTCCCAATTCGCAATAGAACCAAGTAGTGTAGAATGTTAGTGATGGGGCGGAATCAGAAGGTCGTCTAACGTGGGCGTGTAGCACAGCTGGGAGAGCACCTGCTTTGCAAGACGCAGGTGCAAATCACTAAGTTCCGCATCTGGTGTCGCTTACGCGGACGCGCGGTGCAGCCAACCTCTTAAACTGGACTGTAAGTGGACGGAAAGCCATGGGGTGAACCCCCAAACTGGCACAGTTTTTTTGGACACAGCTTCCGCTTTTCTAAAAGCGTTCTTGCATCTCCTAGCAGGAGAAGGGGTCTGGGGAAGGGGACGGCATGTGAGTCTCCTTCCCCAGCAACCTTGTAGAACCCCTCTCGTCGTTCTGTTTGTTCTCAAAGAACAGCATCGTTGCGCTTCGAGATTCGGCTGAACCTGACGCTTCGATCTGTTGCTCGAACTCTACGGGAGATCGATAGCCCAGCGCCGAGTGCAAGCGCAGCCGATTGTAATACTGCTCGATGAACTCTTCGATGTTCGCTCGTAAATGTTCTAGATCATCGTACCTGTTGGCGTAGATTTCTTCCCGCTTCAGCGTTTTCATGAAGCTTTCACAGCTTGCGTTGTCATACGGGTTCGCTGGACGGCTCATGCTCGGAATCACGCGATTGTTCTCGAGGACTTTCACGTATTCTTCGGAAGCGTATTGCAATCCTCGATCCGAGTGATGCACTAGGCCAGGTTCCGGCTGTCGTCTCGCGATGGCTTGCTCCAGCGCCCCGATCGTCAGCCGAGTTGCCAAAGTTCGATCCAGTGCCCAACCCACCACTTTGCGAGAGAACCCATCCAGGATCACTGCTAAATAGACAAACTCGGCTTTCAGCCGGATGTAGGTGATGTCGGCCACCCAGAGCTGATTGATGCCCGTCAGTTTCATGCGACTGGCTAAGTTGAGATATATCTCTAGCTTGTGATTTGAATTGGTGGTGACCACGAATCGCTTTGGCTGTAGCCCCAGCAGATTATCTTCCCGCATGATCCGCGCCACCCTCTTG
>JBOGLY010000112.1:0-8399 GCA_050746425.1 Acidobacteriaceae bacterium | reverse complement strand
GATGGAGAGTTCCTTTCTCCACACCCGTACATTACGCTTCTATATGACGAGATTGCCTATAACGGCAACGATTCCGGCAGGACTCATAACATTTACATCGGGTTCGATAACAACCACCAGTTGGTCTTCAACATGAAGTACTCCTGGTCGCATGACGCTTACGTCGGCCATGTGTTGAAGACCCGCGCTCCGTATAACAACATCTACTACAACATGATTGGCGACGCTCTTGGAAACAGCAGTTATATCCTGGATTTTCCGCTCGGGGGTACGACCTATATCGTCGGCAACGTTTTCTACAAAGCGCGGTCGAAGAACAAGCTCGGCAACAGCGCCTGGATGTTCTGGCGCGACATCTACGATAACGAGCCGTTTTACCCCGTATACGGCAAGCCGCATGAGGACCTGCATTTCATCAACAACACGGTGGTCCTGGATCCGGCAACCACGGACCCCTCATTTGTGGTCACCGCGTGCGAAAACTCCGATTTCACCACTTGCCCGCCGCCGCGCAACGGTCCAGTGCTCTCCACGAACGAGGTGGTCGAGAACAATATCTTCATAGGGCCTATGCGAAAGGCCACCAATCAGAAGACCGCAATGGTGTCCCACAACCTCATCGAAGCCAATACGCCAGCGAACCTGGCGGCACTGTTCGTCGATCCGGCCCATCACAACTACCACCTGGTCTCGGGTTCTCCGGCGATTGGCAGGGGAATTTATCCGCCGACGAACAACACCGGCGCCGCCGATCCCAAAGCGCTGGCCCGAGACGAATACGTTCAACCGACCGCGGGCGCAGCGCGGCCCAAGCCGACCGGCATTTCCATGGATGATGGCGCATACAGCTACTTGCCCGCGCGATCCTCAACTCGGGCGCACAGAGACAGCCAATAGCCTGACAATTTTGGGCGTTATCACCGGCAATCGAGCGACGCGCCAACGCCTTTGAAGGCAAGCGCGCCAATGTCCTTAGCGTTCAAACGCCGTTCGCCGCACGCCGGATGCTCGTATTGATACGTGGGCTGGAGAGGATATTCATCGAGCGAAAGCCCCGGGGACGTGGCCGCGCCGATCGCCGGGGAGCCAGGTTTGAGATGGTAATTGAAATTCTTTTCGTTGACGAATAGCGGGTTTCCGCTGAAATTGCTCTTAAGTATCGCGTTCGGCTGGTTGATGATTTTGCCGGGGCCATAAAAGATGTTGTTCTGGACCAGCACGGGAGATTTGTCCTGCGACGAAACCTGAATGAACGGGCCGCTGTTCGGTTTGTCGTTGACGAACGTATTATTCACCACGTAGAGATCGTGGCCCGCGTTGGCGGCGGTAGTTCCCTCGGAAAGATAATCCAGCATTGCCGGGTTTTGCGAGTTTGGCCCCTGCTCGATAATGTTGCCGATCACGTAGGTCGTCCCGCCATTGGGCACGTTGATCTCATAGCTGTCGGTGCCGTTCTCGCCCGAAAGCCGGTTATAGAGGATGTAATTGATCGCGGCACGAGTCTTCAACAGATGGCCCACGTTGGCATCGTGGGAATAATTGAATCGAAAGATCAGAGACGCAGTGGTCCCAATGTAGAGGTTGTGAGATTGGCCATCTCCCGCGCCGTTTCGCGCGAATTCGCTGTATTCGATCAGGATATGGCTTTGGCGGATGTTGCTTTCGAGAATGCCGTCCTGATTGTCATGGAAATAGCAGTTTCGGACCGTCCAATTCGTTCCCTTAGCCCCAAGCCCGGAGCCGTTGTATCTGGGTTCGATGTGTGCCCCCGAGAACTCCATGTTCTCGACGGTGAAGTTGCGGCCATGAAAGACCCAGATTCCCCTGTCTTCGGCGATTTTTCCATCCGCTTCGATGTGCGGACGCGTCTCACCAATGCCGCGAACGGTTAGATTGTTTTGCCAGAAGGCGCACACATCGCCTTTGTAGATTGCTGAGTCGACCAGAACGGTATCGCCATCCTTCGCCACCTTTAATGCGGCGCACGGCGTTTTGTATTTCCGGGTGGGCCCAGCATGAAGAATCGCGGCTCGAAGCGGAAGGGACGCGGAAACAATAAGGCAGGCGGCAAAAAGCAGGCGGTTTTTCATCGTGAGGGAACATTACATGCGCGGCGTTTCCGAGTCAACCGCAGCCAACTCTATAGCGTTCTCCACAGCAATTGGAAGATGACATAGCTGTAGATTGCTGCATCGGATGGCTCCCGCCCGGTTGCGCTCGTTAGGGTCGGGATGGCAATTTAGAGACTATCAAAGCGGGTGAATGGAACCAGGCGACATCAGTTCCCGGCATCTGGAGGGGGCTGCTCGGCAGCCAGGCGGGCCATGCGAATTCTGTCGAGGCGCGCAATTTCAACGGCGGCTTTGGGATCGATCACGTCCAGCCGCACCCGGGTCACTCCTCGCGCCCGCATGCCGAGCATATAGGCGGCCTCTGAAGAGAGATCGGCAATTCTGGTATCGGGAACCGGGCCGCGATCATTGACCCGTACCACGATCCACTTGCGGTTGCGGAGATCGGTCACCTTAATCCAGGTGCCCAGGGGGAGTGAACGGTGGGCGCAGGTCAGATCGTGCATGTTGAAGGTTTCGCCATTGGCGGTTTCTTTGCCCTGAAACTTGGGACCGTACCACGAAGCCAGGCCGATCTGGTGCCAACCCGCGCGTCTTTTCCGCGCGGTAGCATGGAGGGCAGGCCTGGACGAAACCGATCGACTGGTCGATGGAGCAGACTCCGCAATGACCGACGTGGCCGGATGGTGGGAATGAATGCTGTGCATGCTGAGCGTGATGCCGCAAACGAGTCCTGCCGCGATGGCGATGAAGCGGCGGAGTGGGCGGGGAGTATGTAAATCCGGGGCCGGGTTGTGGCGAAGAATGCTCATAGTTGGAACTCCTTTAAGCCTACCTGCATTAAGTTGCTAAGTCAATGAAAAAAATAGACTTATGCAAATAAATAGCTTGCAATTCAGCCGTTTTTGTGCTACTTATAGATGGCGCTTGAATCAGCCGCCTGATTCGTCCTTAACCGCATGAAAGGCAGTAGCTTCCAATCGTTCGCCGGCTCATAATGAGCTCGGCAGGAGAAGTAAACTTCCCAGCCACCTTCTTTGAAGTGCAATTGCCATGCCAGAGTCGCCGCCAATCGTCCTATCTATTGCCGGATATGATCCCTCGGGCGGAGCCGGAGTGCTGGCCGACGTGAAAACGTTCGCCGCAGCCGGGGTCTATGGCATGGCGTGCATTACGGCGCTTACCGTTCAGTCCAGCCAGGGCGTTCGCAAACTGATTTGCCTGGAACCGGACACCGTGGTTGAGACGCTGGATTGTCTGGACGAGGATGTCCGTTTCGCCGCGATTAAGGTCGGAATGCTGGGCAATGGGGGGGTGGCGACGGCTGTTGCTGCCTGGTTGCAGCAGCGAAAGGCCGTGCCGGTCGTGCTCGACCCTGTCCTTAAATCAAGCAGTGGCAAGGACTTACTGGATGTTGGAGGGCAAGACATATTGAGGTCGGCGTGGCTGGCCAGAGCGGATTGGATTACGCCGAACCTGCCGGAATTAGGAGTTCTTACCCACAGGCCTGTGCCGGAAACGCAGCTCGAAGTGGAAGACGCTGCCCGTCATTTGCAGAAAATGGCTGCTGATCGAGGCAACCCGGCACTCAAAATTGTATTGACCGGGGGGCACTCTGACCCGCCCAATGACCTGCTGCTGATTGGCGAGCAGATCGAATGGTTTTCCGGGGAACGCATCGAAACAATCGCGACCCACGGAACCGGCTGTGCCTTCGCTTCCGCCCTGGCGGCAAGAATTGCATTGGGGGATTCGCCGACGGACGCTGTGCGAACCGCAAAGGATTATGTAACAGGCGCGCTGCGATATGGGTACCCGGTCGGAATGGGAAATGGATCAATCAGCCATTTCTGGCAGAAAGCCGTCGGGATGGACGAATTTAGCCCGCGCCACCAAATGACACCAAAGCGATAAGGGAACGTTCACGAGACGAGCGGGTAAAGGAGCAATTAGCCTTTGAATTTTGACGCAGTCGAAGTTTCTTTTCGGTTACCCGTGGCGACTTTTTCCTATTAGCTGGTAAGTTACCTTAGTGACTCTGAATAGTAACTGTTCAAGTGTGACTGAACCATGTATTCTGATTTCTCAGAACGACATACAAATAGGGCACGTCGGCTCTGGAAAAATTCAATTTGGAGTGTAATCTCCCGTGCATGAACCGGTCCAGAAGATCGTCCATTCTGGTTCAGTTTTGGAGTTGCGGAACTCCGTCCGTTTTCCTGTCCGGATGAAGGTCAAGGTACAAACGGAAAAGGGAGAAGAAGACGCTGAGACGATCAATGTTTCCGCCAGCGGTCTATTGCTTGCATTTTCCCGCATACTCGATGCGGGGAGTGCCATTGAAGTTGAGATGGTGATGCCCTCAGCCACTTTGGGGACATCAGACGATGTGCGGGTACATTGCTGTGGACGAGTGATCCGCTCCTACAGAAAAGGCCCGGAACAAGTGGAAGTCGCCACAGTTATCGACAATTACGAAATGCTCTCCTGAGGCAACGCATGCCTGCCATTTCTGCCGATGCAATGAAGAAAAAGTCGAATTCGCTTTCCGAGCCCGACCCATCCGAGAGCGGGCTGAGCGCAGTTCCGGACAAGGGCTTCTCGGAACCAACCGAGGAAACTGCCGGAATCCGCATCCTACTGGCCGATTCGCAAGCCATTTACCGCGTCGGAATCCGCAAGATTTTTGCGATCGAGGACGACATGCGCGTAGTGGCGCAGGCCGAGAACTATCCCGGACTGCTTTCCGCGCTGGAGCGGTATCCCTCCGACATCGTGTTGCTGGATGGTGGGATGATCTCCGATCAGCCGGAAGCGATTCCCGATATGCTTCGTCGCGCTCCAAACGCCAAACTGATCGTACAGGTCAGCGAGAACAGCGAAACCTTCATTGTGGATCTCTACCGTCGTGGCGTGCGAGGCGTCATCTCTCGCTCGATCTCGCCGGACCTGCTGATTCGGTGTGTTCGCAAGATTGCCGACGGCGAAACATGGATTGACAATCAGTCGGTCAGTTGGGTGATCGAGGCGTATCGCTCCGAGGCCAACAATCTGACCAATCCAAAACTGCAGCCGCGGCTTTCGCCGAAAGAGCTGTCGATCATCGGCTGCGTGACACAGGGAATGCGGAACAAGGAAATTGCTTATAAGATTGGCACGACCGAGCAGGTGGTGAAGAATTATTTGCGCAAGATTTACGACAAGCTTGGCGTCTCCGACCGTCTGGAGCTGGCGTTGTATTGCCTGCACCATCAGCTTTTGAAGCAGCCTCCGGTGAACTCCGGCGCGGGAAAGGCAGCGGTACAGGAAATCAATCTTGGTCGCGTTCGCACCTAGTGCTGCTTCCACATCGAGCGCGCTCTAACAGGTCGATCGTTCTGACTCCCGGAATCAGGGCCCGCGTTTACTGAAAGGCGATCCCGGCCGGCACGGTTACGTTTACCGTAGTGCTTGCCGAGAGAGATGGGCTGTTCTGCGCGTTCGCGGTGAGGGTGTAGGCATAGGTTCCCGGAGTCAGGGTTTGGACGCCGCTGCCGCATGCGACGATTCCCATCATCCCGACCAGCATGACCACCGCCAGCAGCAGAAGCGACGGCCAACGCGTTCTCCGTCTCCGAAGTCCCAGGCCCAGAAAAAGCGCGCCTGCCAGCATGAGTCCCATCCCCCCCGTCTTGGGAGATTCAGCCTAACGGGGGTGGGTACAGGCGGCGATGCCAAGACAGTGATGGCTCCTGTCGCCGTTCCATTTGCGGTCAGGACAAATGGCGGGCCTATCGGTCCTTGTCCACATTCAAGGTAGGGCTGCCTGACTCCGGCGGGCGGAGCCGGCCACGTACAGGTAACATATACCGTCCCGGCGAATCCATTGACCGAAGTCAAAGTAAACGGAAGGGATCCGGTGCCGCTGGAGGGCATGGTTATGTTGCTAGCGGAAATCGTGAAGCTCGGGGTAGCCGCGGACGCCTTCGCACTGCCGGGACCGAAACCGAGCGCAAACAGCGATACCAGGGAAATCAACGCTGTTTTTCTTTTCATGGTGGAACCTCCTGGGCGGCCGTCGCAGCAGCTGCCCGGTCAGCAGGCTTCAGTCCGATCCCATCCTTTGAGTGTGATGGCACCGGCCCAAGCAGAAATCAAGGGAAGTCGATAGACGTCACTGGACTTGCCAGGTCGCCCGATGCCGTTGCGTACATTGTCCCGCTGGGGTTGCTGTCAGAACCGCTCTGATATACAAGAGTGAAACTCTCGCCAGAGGTCAAAGGGTCGTCTCCACTGGTACTCCCGGCGCAGCCAGGAACCGTCCAGTCGATCTCAGCATTCGGATTGCTGTCAGAGAGAGTTTCCGTGAATGTGATTTCGGGAGGGGTGTAGCCGTTGGACGTATAGGTGCCGCTGCTACTAGGCGTTGGAGCAAAGTTACCCGCCACCCCAGTGGTTCCGCATGCCGCGCTCGCGATCGAGTTATTGCTCTCCAGGAACTGCGTGTACGGCGCTCCATATGTCCCCGCGACAGGACAGCAAGACCCTACAAGGCTAAGGTTGTTGGTCTCGCCCGTAAACCCACCCGACTCGCAAGAGGGTGCGGTCGTACTTCCGTCGTCCATGCTCGTCTGCACAACAAAAGATGCGCCGCTATTGAAACTCACCTCAGAGCCGTTGCCGTTGCCGAAAGCATTGAATTCGGCTCCATACCAGACTTGCTCCAGGTTCAGGATGCTATCGCTCGCCGACGCGGAAACATTGCCACCTCCGTCGTAGAAGGTGACCTTATCCGTGCCGCTGGCAGCCCCACCCACCACCTCAAGGTAGGCCCAGCTCGCAAGCTGCGGGACAGGAGCATCGGTGGCGGAGCTGTTCTTGTAGCAGTCAAGCTGGCCGTCGTTATCGTAATGCATCCACCCAGATGGGCAGGTCGCGCTTCCCCAATTGAGCAGCCAGTACTGGATGTACGTCTCGGACGGGGATTCTATATACAGAAATTGTTGCCAGCCTTGGCATTCTGACGGGTCTACGGCGCCGTCGCAAACCGAGGTACTGAACGGCTTTGCGTTCAACTGGAGCGAGTAGGCACTTGCGCTCGACAAGCCACTGACTGTGGGGAACGATCCCGTTACCGAGGACAGAGAGTTCGCTACTTGGGCATAGTAGTCGGTGCCATTGCCCACCGTATACGGGCGAGCGCCGTGCGCCGGAGGATAGGGAATAAGCGGCGCGATCACGCATGCGGTCTGCGTCCATGCAGTACTCGGGTACGAGGCCTTGAAGCATCCCGTTTCGCTGGGATACGCAGTCCGCTTCATGGTGTCGCGCCACGTCTTCCATATTGCGTGCATATCGGGCTGCGCGGGCTTTGTTTGCTGCGCTTGGCATGTCTGATTCAGAACTGCCACCGCGAAGAGTACAAACAGAAGGTGAATGAATGTCTGCTTCATGGTTTCTCCCTTGCACGAACCACGTCCCCGGCTTGGCCGCGTTTCGCGGAGCTTCCAGGCGGGTTTCCAAAGACGGAGCAATGGTACGCGCTGCAGAACGCTGTTGGGAAGCGAGATAAATAATTCTTAATAGCTTAACTACTCAGCTATTGACATGGCCCTTTTGCAGTGGAGCGGTTGTCGTCAATTGAGTTGCGAGGGAAAAGAAATCGGAAGCAGATTCCCTGCCGGGAATGACAGAAAAGAAAGGCAAAGGCAAACTTCCCCTTTGCAATGTCTAAGGGGGCGGGATGAATAGTTAATCTGCGTGCCATTGAAATAGAGAGCCGAGAAATGTTCTGGAGGATTTCCAACATTTTCTACTCGGCTCTGCCGCGCGCCGCTGGCCGCCTGGCGCGCTCTAACAGGTCGATCATCTGTCTCAATTCAGGTTGAGAAAGATGCTGCAGCAAAGCCTTGACGGTGCCGCCGATCACGGCATCGGTCTCGTTCAGTTTCGCCAGTCCGGCAACAGTAATCTTCGTCAGAACCACTCGGCGATCTTTCCCGCCGCGCTCTCGTCGCGCCAGCCCTTGCCGCTCAAGGCGTCCCACTAGCCTTGTAATGTCCGGATCGCGGCTGACGAGCCGCTCGCCAATTTCGGCGCAGGTCAATCCATTTTTCCCGGCGCCGCGCAAAATCCGCAGGGCGTTGTATTGCGTTTCCGTGATGTCGTACGGCTTCAGCTTTACGCGGAGCGCATGTTGCATCTGCTCCGACGTACGGACCAGATTCAAAAACGCTTCGGCTTGAATACTCGCAAACGGTTTTGCCTGGCGCAGTTCCGATTGCAGCCGTGTGGAAGCTCGGGTTTTCGAGGAAGCGATCATGGATGCGGAGGTGCGTCAATCGGCGA
>JBOGLY010000111.1:0-8407 GCA_050746425.1 Acidobacteriaceae bacterium | reverse complement strand
GCGTTATTCCAGTAAGCTCCAGGAGCAAGAATTTCCGACCCTCCGTATCCATCCGGCATTACCACAATCATCGGCTTGGCCTTGCCCTCATCGATCACATGGTCCAGTATGCGGTTGGCGAACCCAACCTCGGTCCAGCAGCGGGATTCTTGACCGAATCCGTGAAGAAGATACAGGACAGGATATTCAACCTTGCCGCGCGGATTGTAGCCCGGCGGAGTGTACACGTAATAATCCCGATGATCGCCGATGACCGCCGATGTGTAGAAGTGATGGTGCACGACGCCGTGCGGTCCATCGCTTACTTCCCATGGCAAAGACGCTGGGCCCGGTACGTGCACCATGTTTTCGGTTTGCAATAGATTCGGTAGGATCAGGGGATTGGACGGGTCAATCAAGGGGATGTCGCCGTCCCTAAAGATATAGCCATAATAGTCAGGACGAAGAGGCGCCGTGGTGATGTTCCAAACACCCAATTCATCCTTCTGCATGATGACAGGCGTGGCGCCTTCCAGGTCAAGAAATATCTCCTGTGAGGTGGGATCGAGAACGCGGAAGGTCACACTTCCATCCGGATGCACTTCCGGTGAGACGAGAGGTGGCGGAACCGGCGGCAGGGTTGGATGCGTTTCGTTCTGCACCTTCGCAAACCATCGTCCGGAGGGCTTGTGGTTGTTCCAATGGCCCGGCCAAGAATAGGTTGCGTAGCCCGTGATGCGGTTGCCGCGCAACACTCCTGTATAGATCCCCGTCAGGCCATACGAAGGGCTTTTCGGCAGATCGATGCGGCGAATGACAATACCGTCCGAATCAAACTGCTGAATAACGAGCTTTGCTAAAGCGCCATTGCGACATTGAGCTTGGCCTTCCAACCCATGAAACACCCAAAGACATCCACCCTCGCGGCCTGGAGCGCACTGGTTCACCTCGCACTCAGCCAGTGAAGGCGGAATCTTGATGGCCGAAGGTGGAGTCGGGTGCGCGCTTACGTTCTGCACCTTTGCGGACCAACGGCCGGTCGGATGCCGATCGTTCCAGTGACCGTTCCATGACCAGACGACAGTTCCATCGATGCGATCGCCATGCAACGTTCCCCTATAGACGGCCGTCAAGCCATATGAAGAGCTGTCCGGCAAATCTATGCGCTGTATGTCAATACCTCCCGCATCGAAGCGCTCAATCACGAGCTTTGCCACTGCGCCGTTGCTCCAGTGCGCATCGCCCAATATCCCGTGGAACACCCAAGTCCCTTCCTTCTCGTTGCCAGCCGTGCACTGGCTGCCCTTGCACTCCCTTTCTGCGAGTCTCGATGGAGATTTAACAATGGATAGCGAGGGAGATGTCTGGGCTTTCGCAAAAGCGGGACTGACGGAGAGAAGAGCTGCCAAAACGAAAACCAATTTCATACCCATTCCTCGCTATAAGGGGACTTTTCACAGAACTCAGAGCCAAGTCTTGTTCATTGTTGCGGTTCGAGCGATTAGGACCGGTATCTCACGAAAACGTCCGCTAACGCGGGACTGGGTCAGGTCTGCATGCAGGACTGACTGCGCGGACTCGCAGTCAATGGTAAGACGATCGCGCCAGGCACAAATAGTGGATTCCGCTGATTCTTTCTTGAGAAACTACGAGAAAAGGCCTCAATGACTGCGGATCCAACCAAGCTCATTGCGCGGCGTGGATATAACGACCCTGTCAAGCTCCAACTTTATGGATCAAAGTTTGGTATTGCGGTCGGTCGGGTAAGGTGACATCCCTCAATTGCGGTGGTGAATCCGCTAACGACAGTCTGCTGGAAGCAATCAACGGCGTATGGTGCATTTGCCCGCGACCCGCCGAATCGATCTTCCTGAAGCGTCGGCGATAGGCTGCCGGGGCCATCCCAACAGCTCTGCGAAAGACCATCCCAAAATAGCTTTGATCGCAAAAGCCGACCTCATGACTGATGCTCGTCATCGGGTCATCCGTGTTGGCAAGCAAAGCTTGAGCGCGTTCAATCCGATACTGGTTGAGATACTTCATAAAGGACATTCCAGTGACGTTCTTGAAAAAGCTCATAAAATGCGATTCGCTCATAGCGCAGACGCGTGCCGCTTCCCGAACCTGAATCGTGCTCCCGCAGTTTTCTCCCAGATACCGGAACAACGGGTGAAGACGGTCAAGGGCGCGCAACTGGCGCTGGTACGTCTCTACCGTTCCCGTGTATGAGGCATATTGGTTTACCAGCAGCACCAGAATCATTTTCAAATAGGTCTTGACGGTCAGCCGTGCCCTGGGTGAAGAAGCAGGGAGCTCCGTTCGGATGCGCGTCATCATCTCCAGCACCTGGTGAGGGACTCCGGTCTTGGCGGGGATAACATGCGGAAACGCCGAATCCTGGAGGCAGAACGGCGTAACATATTCCACGCTGTCGCTGGAGCCGTCGCAACGAATCAGTTCGGGCTCAAAGAAAAGCGCCGCGATTGTAACGGGCGTTGAGGACCGGCACTCGATGCGATGATAAAGCGTACTGCCGATGATGGCGAGGTCCCCCTCGTTGAACGGCAGCAGTCTATCCTGGATGTGGCAGTTCGCGGCTCCGGAACACAGGTACAGCACCTCAAAATAGCTGTGACGGTTCATGCGCACATTGTGCCTGTCCGTTTCTGTCATGAACTCAACGTCGATGGGACACAACGGGTCGAAGGGCCACACATGGATCCCCTCCGCATTGATTTGAGGCTCTACGAGGTTGAAATGGTTTTTGCACGAGTTTTTCGGAACATGGACGCGACCGGATGTTGCCAGCGGAGTCGAAGAAAAGAGATCGCTGGCCGCACGTTTACGTTTCCTAATATCAATGCTCGATTCTGAATACTTCTTCGATCTGCCCATGGCGAACTCCGTATAAGCAAGTATGTAGGTTTACAGTCGCGTCGCTATAACGCACCCATAGTTCAATTTTCTGGCCAACTTGGACGGGAGCAGAGGGACTCGCCGCAAGTTCAAGAAGGCCGTGTTCCGCATGCAGAGCGGCAAGTCGTACCCCAGGCAAGTCCTTCACCGCGGGAAGGCCACGTTCGCCGCTGATTGCTTTCATGCCGCAATCGATGACTGCTTGACCGCGGACCGTCGTGCTAATCACTGTTGCCAACACTGTAAGTGAGCGTTGAAATGCGGTACCGCGCTCAAGATACAGCGTGTCCATCAAGAGATACGAACCAGCCTGAATTTCAGTGATGCCGGGGTATTCTCCGGACACGTCATGCGTTCCGGTCCCTCCAGTAGAAACAATCGAGACCGCGATCCCAGCGTGCTCGATGAGAGCCGCGGATTCAACCAGGGACCTGCTGCCAGCGCGAACCATTTCATCACGGGCCGGGCTCTTTGACATTACCTGAAGATGGCCATCGTACCCCATAACGCCGCGGACCGAGAGGCCTTCGTCGGCAGCGGCCTTTGCAAGGTGGAGTGCCGGCTCGCCAGGCGGAACGCCACACCGCCCCAATCCGATATCAATATCTATCACAACTTCTATCTGCGCGTTGGCATTTCTCTGGGCGCGGGCCAGGTCCTTTATCGCGCTGGGGTTGTCAACGGCAACCACAACGGAAGCGTTCCGAGAGATGTCGGCCAAATGCTCAGCCTTCGTCTCTCCCGCTATCTCATTCGCAATCAGTATGTTTGTGACGCCATGGTTGACCAGGATCTCAGCTTCCCGAACCGTCGCGCACGTGATGCCGTTCGCGCCGGCATGTAATTGTTTCCAGGCCAACAAGGGCGACTTGTGATTCTTGAAGTGTGGGCGCAGTTTTACTTTTTTGCCGGCGAAAAATCCAGCCATTCTCCACAGATTCGATTCCATTGTGTCCAGGTCAACCAATAAGGCTGGCGTCTCAATCAGCGATACATTCTTCACTGCTATCTCCTTGCTCCAATCTGGAGCATCATGAGCATCGCTCGACGCCAACCATTATTCGTTGGCGGCCGGGTCTGATAAAACCACAGGTTGCCTGAACCAATGGGTGTGGCCCGCCAATACAAAGAAGCCCACGACCAGCCACGCACCGCCAGCAACCTTAGCCGGAATTCCCAGTCCCAGCCAGATCACGGCGCAGAACAGAAACCCGAGTGCGGGCAGCAGAACGTCAAGCAAAAACCCTCGGAAGTTCCTGCTCGATGATCGAACCCAGAGTTCCCAGATGACGGCTGCGTTTACCATCATGAAACCAAGAAACGCCCCGAAGTTGAGCAATTCCGCGGTCAATTCGTAACTTAGAAACTGCGCGCCAACAAATGCAAGGACGCCGATCATGATCACATTGGCGTCCGGCGTATTGTGAACGGGATGAAGTCGGCCAAAAACGCGCTTGGGAATTACGTTCTCGCGCCCCATCCCAAAAAGCAGTCTCGCCGCGCCGACCTGGGCCGTAAGGCCGGCCCCTATGTTTGCAATTACCAACAAGATGGCCATCGCCTCGAGCAGAGCAAAGCCGCCCACGCGCCCGCTCACATCGATGAATGCAGTATCCAGGTTGCTGAATGTGTGGTAATTGGGCCACGCCAGTTGAGCGAGGTACACCAGCAGCGCGGCGAAAAGACCCGTAAACGCGCAAACCGCTACCGCGGACAATAGAACGTTTTTGCGCGGATTCTCCACTTCCTCCGCGAGCGTCGTGACCGCATCGAAGCCCAGATAGGTGAGCGCGGCAAACGAGGTCGCTCCCGCGATACGGCGCACGTTAAACGTTGTCGGATTGTAGAAGGGCCGGGTGGAAAACAGCCTGGATACCCCATAGTGAACGACCACATATTTGATGGCAAACACTATGAACCAACCGAGCACAATGAACATAACAAAGAGAAGGACCTGATTCGCGCGCGCGGTGGAGCGGATTCCATGCAAGTTGAGCACGGTGGTGCCGCCGGCAAAAAGTGCGGCCCCAACGGCAAACGGCAGAGATGGCGCGGCCCGCTGCAAAGAAAGCGTCCCATAGATCACACAGAACAAGGGAATCAACATGTAGTCCAGCAGCATGGCCCAACCAGCCACAAATCCCAGATACGGATTGATTCCGCGACTCACATAGGTATATGCCGAGCCTGCGGACGGATACAGGGCGGCCATTCGCCCGTAACTGATCGCTGTGAATACCATCGCTATCATCGCCGCCAGGATGGTGACCACTACATGTCCACGGGATCTTACGTCCGCCAATCCGAAAATTGTGGCTGGCGCACTGGGCGTCACCGCGACTATGCCATAAAAAATTAGGTCCCACAGCGTCAGGACTCGTCGTAGGTGCGATACGCTGCTCCCGGCGCCATCTGGCGCGACCTGCGAATTCATAGGAGATACCGTCATTTTGTCCGGCTACGCCCGCTCCACAGCGGCAGGCCATCGTAATCAACTGCAAACGTTTCCATTTGACCGTGCTGATATTCCGTCACATGAACGCGGTGTTGTCCAGGCAGCGCAAATGCAATATTCGTTGGCAACATTCCTTGGGTAGGTATACGCTCGACGATTTCACCTTTTTGTCCCAAAACTGTAATGTCCCCTTGCCCAAAGACGGCGATATAAAGAAGTCCGTTCTCGTCAAAGGCCATCCCGTCCGGCCCCTTCCATCCGACAGGCCCATCTGCGCGAATGACGTTGCCGAACATCTGTCGTGGGCCCTCAACCCGACCATCTTGCCATCCGTATCGGTAGATGTTGCCGGTAAGGGTTTCGTTTATATACAGCGAGTTACCCAGGCCAAAGGCAATTCCATTTGTGAAACGAATGCCTTCATCTATCTTGCTCGCTGTCCCCGCAGCATCGATACGATATACGCGACCGTCGTACCGGATATTCATGTAGTCCGACCGAATCTTATTGTTGGGCGCGAAGATGTCAATGTTAATGCCCGAATCGGTCAGATAGAGGGCCCCATCCGGGCCAAAGCACAGATCGTTCGGGAACAGGAAGGGCTCTCCGTCACATTCGGTTGCGACAACTTCCGATTTTCCGTCCATCGTGAGCCGCAACAAGGAAGGAATTTTCGATTCAGCTACCCAGATCGTTCCCTCGGCATCGACGGCTAAACCGTTCGGCCGTCCCGTCTTCTTAATCAACCGCTTGGTCTGGCCATCTGCGCTCAAATGAGTAACGCATCCGCGCTCCGATCCTCCTTCGACGATCAGCCATGTACCGTCTGTCAGGGCCACGGGACCTTCGGGAGAGCTTAAATCGCGAGCCAGAACCATACATGCTCCCCACCCTGCTTCATCATCACGAAGAAGGAATCGCCAGATAGTTGCTCCATATTCCTACAAGTATCTGTGGCTGGCTATAAGAAAGCTACGAATCAATCTTGAAAAGCCACGATCCTGTCGGAGTCGTCTGTCATCGTTGTGTTGCAACAAAATTTTATTTGATCATCAGAGATCGCTTGTTGAAGATCGCATACTATCATCTGCAGGCTGCACCGTTGCGCTCAACCGCAACAGGGTGGGAACATTTGCAAAATGGAAGATGTACGGGATGGACGCATGAGACTCTCTGGAAAAGTAGCGGTGGTCACTGGAGCTGCTGTAGGTTTGGGACGCGCTATCGCCATCCGTTTTGCGCACGAAGGTGCGCTGGTGGTCGCAGCCGACACCAACGAGGCCGATGGAACAGCACTGATTGACGATCTTCGCACGCAAGGTCACGAAGCAGTCTTTGTTCGCACGGACGTCGCGGATGAAGACTCGGCCAGAAGACTCACCGATTCGGCGCTGGCTCGCTATACGCGGGTCGATGTTCTATGCAATAACGCGGGGGTGCTGCTTCCCGATCGCGATGCGCCGGTGCATGAACTCAGTTCTGAGACATGGGATTACATTTTAGTGGTGAATCTACGTAGCTGTTTTCTCTGCGCGAAATACGTTATACCTTCCATGTTGAAACAGGGCGGTGGATCCATAATCCAAATGGGGTCGCCTACCGGGCTTGTCGGATGCGCGCCCAATTTGACGGCTTACAGTACAAGCAAGGCGGGAATCATGGGGCTGACGCGCGTGATGGCTGTAACCTACGCCCGCAGCGGTATACGGGTAAATTCGATTGTGCCAGGGACCATGGACACACCAATGAATGGCTATGTACTGTCAGACAATTCAAAGAGAGAAGAATATCGAGAAGCAGTTCCTCTGGGGAGACTGGGAAAACCGGAAGACATTGAGGGGCTGGCGGTGTTTCTAGCGTCCGATGAATCTTCCTACTGCACCGGAGGCCTCTACATGTGCGACGGAGGTCTGACCGCTGTATAGCGACTGCTCGGAATGTAAACGTCGGAACCGGGGTATTTTAGGATTCGTTCGTGCTTTTATCATAGCCAAGTCTCTCATCGACGTGGGAGGATGCGCGTATGGAGTACAGGCAATTGGGGGGCTCCGGCCTCAAAGTATCGGCACTGAGTTTCGGAACATCGACATTCGGCGGCGTCGGTGCGTTATTCAAAGCGTGGGGTTCCACGGAAGAAGAGGAAGCTCGCCGCATGATCGATCTTTGCATCGATGCAGGCATCAATCACTTTGACACAGCGGATGTTTATTCCGATGGGCGCTCGGAAGAAATACTGGGCAAGGCGATCGGCGATAAACGGAATCACGTGCTGATCTCAACCAAGACCACCTTCCGTCGAGGTCCGGGCGCAAACAATGTGGGATCGTCGCGTTATCACCTCTACAGATCCCTTGAAGGCAGCCTGCGCCGCCTCGGTACCGACTATGTGGACATTTATCACATGCACGGCTTCGACGCGCAAACGCCGGTAGAAGAGGTGCTCGATACGCTGAATACGTTCGTGCGCGAGGGCAAGGTCCGCTACATCGCTTGCTCCAATTTCTCCGGTTGGCATCTGATGAAGTCGCTCGCCATTTCTGATCGATACGGCTGGTCGCGCTACGTCGCCCATCAAGTTTTCTACTCGCTGGTGGGCCGTGATTATGAGTGGGAACTGATGCCGCTCGCGCTCGATCAAAAAATCGGCGCAATGATCTGGAGTCCGCTCGGTTGGGGTCGTTTGACTGGTAAGCTTCGTCGCGGACAGCCCAGGCCCGACGTCAGCCGCTTGCCTGACACCGCGGACTTCGGACCTCCGGTGTCCGATGAATACCTTTATACGGTGGTAGATGCGCTCGATGAAGTGGCCAAAGAGACGGGAAAGACGGTATCGCAGATCGCAATCAACTGGCTTCTGCAGCGGCCCACCGTCTCCTCTGTCATTTTGGGCGCGCGCAATGAGGAACAGTTGCGGCAGAACCTGACGGCAGCGGAGTGGAAATTAGCTCCGGAACAAGTTGAGAAGCTAGACCAGGCCAGCCAACTTCCGCGGGCCTATCCCTACTGGCATCAGATTTTGTTTACCGAGCGCAATCCGCAGCCCACACCCCACTACAG
>JBOGLY010000110.1:0-8410 GCA_050746425.1 Acidobacteriaceae bacterium | reverse complement strand
GAATCTTGTTCGCCAACTCAATTTTTCTTTCTCTTTCATTTCTGTTTTATTTTTCCACAGATATTTTCTGCTATAGCAGGGGGGGCAGTTTCAAAACCCCCTATCTCCTATCCCCTCATGGGCGTCATCGCGGACTCGGTACTCGCTGGCGGAGGGGAAGTCATCGGCGTAATTCCGCAGCAACTCGTGGACAGCGAAGTGGCGCATCGCGGCCTGACCGAGCTGCACATCGTCCGCACCATGCACGAACGCAAACACAGGATGGCCGGGCTTGCGGACGCATTCGTCGCGCTGCCGGGCGGCTATGGAACGCTGGATGAATTGTGCGAGGTTCTGGGATGGGCGCAGTTATCCATTCATGAGAAACCCATCGTCTTGCTGGACGTCATGGACTATTGGCAGTCCTTATTTGCCATGTTCGATCGCGCCGTCCAGGAAGGCTTTCTGAAACCGGAAAATCGCCGGGACGCGATGCGGGCGACCAGCGTCGCGGAGGTCTTCAGGTTGTTGAACGCGGAACGTCCTCATCGTTGCTGACGCTCGCTCGGCACTCCGCGCAATTGCAGACCGAACGAAGATAATGCCAGGAGAAAATTCCGCTGGTATGGCCGTCGTTCCAGTCGAAGCTGATGGCATAGCGGCCCACCGCGTGTACTTTGTTGGGGCGAACGGCCGGCTTAAACATGGGCAGCGCCGTCTTCGGTTCCTGCTTCTGCTCACCCGGCTTGCGCCCCTCGACTTCGCGCTCTTCCACGCACATCGCGCACGGGCACGCAGCGCGCAGCCAGGGAAATGTCCAGTGGCTGACATGGCCATCTTTCCAAGCAATTTCAACGCCGGTGCCTTCTGTCTGATTTACGCGAACATGCCGCGGATCGATGGCTTCGTTTGAAAATTTGCGCAGCGGGCCTGTCGCTTTGCGGGCGACATCTTCCGGAACGATACGGATGCCTTCATGGCTCATGTTCCCTTTCTACACCTCAACGCGTCAGTACAGCTTCCAGAAGAAATATGTCGTCACGATGCAACCCATGATCACCACAAGAACGCGGATTCCACGAGGCTTGTGCTTGCGCGCGAGGCGCGCGGTCAAATACCCGCCAATACTCGCGGCAATCATCATCGCTGCTCCATAGCGCCAAATTACCGCGCCGTACAGGATGAAGGTTGCTGATGCAATTGTATTGGATGTGCTGGTGATGATTGTCTTCAGCGCATTGATCTCATGCACGCTGTCGATGCCGGCAAAACTGAGCGTGCCCATGATCAGCAGTCCGGCGCCGGCGCCAAGAAAGCCAACGTAAAGCGAAATAGCGAAAATGCCAATCGGCAGCAGAACGCGCGCCAACGGCCCTAATCCCGTAACATGCGAACGCGGCGCGCCTTGAGAAATGCGCTGCTGCATCGGCGGTCCCAGTGCGAATAGCAAAGTCGCCGTCAACAGCAGCCACGGCACCATGCGGAGAAAAGTCTGCTGCCGCGTTGCCATCAGCAATCGCGCCCCTATCAGCCCTCCGACAAACGCAGCCGCCAGCAAAATCGGCAGCATCGAACGATAGCGCCGCAACTCCCGTCGATATGCGCCCGCGGATGTAATCTGTCCCGGCAGCAACGCGACTGTATTGGTTGCATTGGCACGCACCGGCTGAACGCCGACCTGCAACAGCGCCGGAAACGAGATGAGAGATCCGCCGCCGGCAATTGCATTGATGCCTCCTGCAAAAAAGGCGGCAATCGAGAGCCACACGACATGAAACAGCGAAGACGACGGCATTGTTATAGATTGTATGGCTCGCCGCGATTGTGCAGACCCGGACTCTACACCGTTTACGAGAACTCGCCAGTGCGCTAGACCCCGTCTTTGCTCCAGAGAATCAAGTGCGATAGACCCTGGACTTTAGTCCAGGGAATAATTTCCCGCTGACATCCGCCTTCAGGCGCTGGGGTTAAACGCTTTTGAATTGCTCCGGGGATGCGCTTCAGCCGACGGCAATATTTCGCTGCGGCCCCACGCTGCTATGCATAATTTCAATAAATGCCTGCGCCGCCCGGCTCAACGATTTGTCCTTTCGATAGATCAGCACCAGGTCGCGCGCGATCCGAACATCTTCCATCTCAACCACGCCCAGCAACCCCGCCGCGAACTCCGTCGTCGTATTGGAACGCGCCTGAAAACCGATTACCACCCCCGCCGCCGCGAATCGCTTAATTAGCTCGTTCGATTCCAGCTCCATTGAAATTTCCGGCTTCAATTGCCGCATCGCGAACATCTGATCGATGGCATCTCGCGTGCGACCCTGCTTGGGCAAAATCAAAGGATAAGTCGCAACGCTCGCAAGCTGAGTAGAGGAGTTCGCAGTCAGTGGATGCCCAACCGCGGTAATCACCACCATTTCATCCTTGTGGACGGGCACAATTGTCAGGCGCGGATCGTTGACAGGCTGCGTGGTTACGCCAAAATCGACCTCCTGCGACAACACCGCCTCCAGCGTTCTGGAGCGTTCATGCCGCGCAATTGAAACCGAAACGCGAGGGTATTCGCCTTTGAAGTGCGCGAAAACCTTCGGCAGAATGTAGAGGCACGTCGCTTCATTCGCGCTTACGACCAACTGTCCGCGCGGCGTCCTCGCCATCTCCGCCAAGGAGCGAACAATGTTGCGGCGTCCCTGCAGGGTCTCTTCCGCGTACTCCAGAAAAAGCCTGCCTCCCGCGGTCAGCGTCACTCGGCCGCCGGTGCGGTCAAACAAACGCGCGCCAATGTCTTCCTCCAGCGCCCGAATCTGCGCGGATATCGCCGGCTGCGTGCGAAACAGCTTCTCCGCGGCGCGGGAAAAACTCGCATTGCGCGCGACTTCCACAAACGTTTTGAGCTGTTCAAAATCCATTGAGACGTCTCAAAAAACGCAGCCATCGCAGCAGTCTGCAATACCGGCGAAGGACACAAGGAAATCTAACTTCATATCTAATGACCCTGCGACGCCGCCTCAGCATTCCGGCGTCTCGCCAGCTTCTCCGCTTTCTTCCGCCGGTATCTGCGCTCGATGCTCGGCCAGAACTCGATCAACTCCGCCCCAACGGCCCCTTCGGCAGTTACCGTAATACCGCGTTCAATCGTGCCCGCCACCGTGCTGTCTACCGAAGGATAGTAAACGTTCGAGATGGAAGCGCCAATCAGATTGCCCATGACGTTCGCATAGTTCGGTCCCCAGGTCCCGTTGTCGCGCTTGCACCATCCTGTGCTGCCGGCCGCCCATAGTGCGCGGCTAAGCGCGCTGCCCGTGCCCTTCTGATAATAGCGGGGGTCCTCATGCCACAGACTCGTCAGCACTGCGTTTCCAAAAAAATTGCCGGTGAAATAATCGGCGTACGACGCGCCATATCGCTTGCCGTAGCCTTTCCACCCCTGCCGGTACTGCGGGAAGCTGTCATCCGCCTGATCGACTGCAGCAACAAATCCTGTCAGCACAAACGGCCACGGATCGGTCACGCTCTTAAAAAAAAGTTGAAACTTCTCCGCCGGGCTCAATGGAAGGGCCTGGTGGTTCTGGGTGGTGTTGAACGTCGCCATCACGCCCAGAATCCGCTGCTTCTCCTGCTGCTTCAATTGCTCCTCCGCCGTCAACGGCTGCTGCGGTGTCGTCTTCTGGGTCGCGCTGCTGTCAGCAGGCGAAACCGGAGTACTTGAAACGCCACTCGCCGTCGCTGAAGGCTTCTGAGATGCTCCTTGCTGCAGGCCCACCGACGGATCGTCGGGCAGGTTCAGCGAGGCGTTTGCCGACTGCGCCCGCGCCAGCGCGACGGCTAGAAATAAACTTACGGCCATCGTTGCAGCCGCCAATCGTCGATTTAAAACCAATATATTGCCTCTATCTTCTGCAAAAAATACGGCTTGCCCTGGGACCCGGAATTGGCCTCACAAACAATCCAGCTATTTTGATACTGATCTTCAGATACGCTTCAAACATGGTACAAGGAAAACCTTCCGCCATTGTCGGTTTTCATCAGGATGAGCAAGGCGACTGGGTCGCGGACCTGTCGTGCGGTCACACCCAACATGTGCGTCACCGCCCACCATGGGAACTCCGGCCATGGGTCATTGGCGAGCAAGGACGCGCACAGCATCTCGGCACAATCTTGATTTGCAAAAAATGTCTCCAGCGGGAATCCAGCTAACAAGCTCTGATTGAGTCTGCTTTGTATCAGGGCACGATTTCAGTCGTGCCACAATTACGTGAAATTATCGACGGCTTCAGCCCTCGGGAAGTTTCCTCTCGACTTAATTCGAGGCTCCCTAAGCGGCGTTGGGCGATGATGGCGGAAAATTTCTGCCCTTCGGTTTGCGCGTCAATAAATACAGCATCCCCAGAATCGCCAGAATGGTCACACATGCCGCGAACCCCAAAACTCGCAGTATAGAAACCGTATATCGACCCGAGGATGGATTGTAACTGCAGCAGTAGAGCAGGAAAATATCGGCGACGCTGCCAATCTTGTGGTTCGAAGCGTCAACCAGCGCCAGGCGAAGATCGCGCGGCACGTACTGAATGCCGGCAAAGTATTTCGACAGCCTTCCATCTGGAGTTGCAACCATGATCACGCTGGAGTGGGCGAACTGATCCAGCTTGCCGTCCGGTCCCGGCACCCGTACATAATGAAAGCCCGTCGCTTCGCTCAGCGCATCGATCGAAGGCTGCTTCCCGGTAAGAAAATGCACTCCCGAACCGGCGGCTGGATCGCCCAGCCAACTCAGAAACAACTGCTTCCTTCCGGCTGCTTCGGCTGCTGTGTCCTTGGGATCGAAACTGGCAACCACCACCTCGTAATCTTTCCCTGCTTTGAAGCCGGTTTGCTTCAGGGAATCCGCCGCTCCGTGCAATACCTGGGGGCACAGCATCCCGCAACTGAAATACACCTCCGCCATCACTACCGGTCGCTTGCCAAAATATTTTCCCAGCGTAACGGGCTTACCCGAAGAATCGACATACTCCGCGCTGAGAGGCAATTTGTTGTTCAGATTTTGTGCGATCCCGGCATGTTTCAGATACGTTGGAAGGCCGTGCTGCACCGTGCCCATGGAGGCATTTCGCGCGCCGCCATATTGGGCCGCGCAAAACGGGACACACGAAAAAAACAGCAGCGCGCTCAACCATGCGTAGCGCCGCGCAATTTTGCTCAACAAAAAATCGCAAACGCGTCGCAGGTCCATGTGTATGTTGAATGCTGGCACATCTTCCATCCTAGATGAGTTTGCCCGCGCCGTGTAGTGCGTAGATGACCGTTGAGATTCTGCTCTACGCTGAAAGCTTGTCGTCCTGAGCGGAACGGTAGTGAAGCGAAGGATCTTGCGTTTTGCACCAAGCGCGAAATTCTTCACCTGGGTTCACACAAACGCGATCGAACGGCCCTCATCGAGCCACCGCAAATTTTGGCTCGACGGAATGGAATGGTAGCCTGTTTAAAGACAACTCGTTACCATTTGGAGATCGTACGCAATGCAGGCAAGTTACAGTGGCGTCGAGCTGCCGAAGGATGGCCAGCCGATTGAGTATTCCAACGGAACGTATCAAGTACCCGACAATCCCATCATCCCCTACATTGAAGGCGACGGCACAGGCCGCGATATCTGGCGTGCGTCCCAGCGTGTTTTCGATGCAGCCGTGGTGAAAGCCTACGGCGGAAAACGCGCCGTCAAGTGGTTTGAGATTTTCGCCGGAGAAAAATCATTTTCCCGTTTTCAGAACTGGCTTCCAGACGACACCGTGCAGGCCGCGCGCGATCTCCGCGTGTCCATTAAAGGCCCGCTGACCACGCCGGTGGGCGGCGGCATCCGCTCTTTGAATGTCACGCTGCGCCAGATGCTGGATTTATATTCCTGCATTCGCCCGGTGCGCTACTACCAGGGCGTTCCCAGCCCGGTAAAGCATCCGGAAAAACTGGACATCGTCATCTTCCGCGAAAACACTGAAGATGTATACGCCGGCATTGAGTTCAAACAGGGAACTCCCGAGGCGAAGAAGGTCCTCGACTTTCTGAACAACGACATGCTGGCCGGCACAAAGAAAAAAATTCGTCAGGATTCCGGTATTGGCATCAAGCCGATCTCGATCACCGGGACTAAGCGCCTGGTGCGCGTGGCGATTGCGTTTGCGCTGAAGCATGGCCGCAAATCGGTCACTTTGATGCACAAGGGCAATATTCAGAAATTTACCGAAGGCGCATTTCGAGAATGGGGTTACGAAGTCGCCGTCGATGAATTTCGCGATGCGATCGTCACCGAACGGGAGAGCTGGATTCTTGGCAATCTGGAATCCAATCCAGCTCTGACGATTGAGCAGAATGCCGCATTGGTTGAGCCGGGACTGGAACACGCGCCGCAGAAATTTCGAGAAGAAATTTATGCGGAAGTAAAACACGTTGTCGAAAGCATTGGCGCCACCCACGGGCAAGGGAAGTGGAAGAAGAAGTTGCTGATCAATGACCGCATCGCCGACTCCATTTTTCAACAAGTAATCGTTCGCCCCGATGAATACAGCGTTCTAGCAACCCCGAACCTGAACGGCGATTACATTTCCGATGCTTGCGCCGCCCAAGTCGGCGGCCTGGGAATTGCCCCCGGTGCGAATGTCGGCGATGGCTACGCCGTGTTTGAGGCGACGCACGGCACCGCGCCCAAATATGCGGACAAGGATGTCATCAACCCAGGATCGGTCATGCTCTCTGGCGTTATGTTGCTTGACTTTATTGGCTGGGTGGAGGCGGCCCGGCTGGTTGAAAATTCCATGGAGAAGACGATCCAGCAGAAATTCGTCACCTACGACTTCGAGCGCCAGATGCAGGGCGCGACCAAAGTGGGCACCAGCGAATTCGCCACTCGCATGATCGCCAACATGGACCATCTGTGAGATGCACACTCCCAGCTTGTCATTCCGAGCGCAGCGACAAATGCTTTGGTAGAGGACGGGCTTTTAGCCCGTCCATGGACACCGCGAAATGCCGCGGCTTTAGCCGCTGAGGGTAAAAAGGAGAAAATATGCGGAAGAAAGTATCGATTGTCGGCGCGGGCAATGTAGGGGCAACCACCGCGCATTGGATTGCGGCTAAGGAACTGGCCGACATTGTATTGGTCGATGTGGTGGAAGGCGTGCCGCAGGGCAAGGCGCTCGACCTGATGGAGGCCATGCCGATTGAAAAGCGCGATGTGCATGTCGTGGGTTCGAATGACTACGCGGCCACCGCGAATTCTGACGTCGTCGTAATTACAGCGGGAATCCCGCGCAAGCCTGGGATGAGCCGCGATGACCTGCTACATACGAATTTCAAGATTATGTCGGACGTTGTGAGCAAGGTTGTTGCGGCGTCGCCGGACTGCTTCCTGATCGTCGTGTCCAATCCGTTGGACGCAATGGCACAGGCTGCCTACAAGTTATCCAAGTTCAATCGCGAGCGCGTGATTGGCATGGCCGGCGTTCTCGATTCGGCGCGCTTCCGCACATTTATCGCTGAAGAGTTGAAGGTCAGCGTCGAAAACGTTACCGCATTCGTACTCGGCGGCCATGGCGATACCATGGTGCCGCTGGCCCGCTACTCCACCGTTGCCGGCATTCCAATCACAGAGCTGATGGACGCGGCGACGATTGAAAAATTGATTCAGCGCACTCGCGATGGCGGGGCAGAGATTGTGAAATATCTCAAGACCGGAAGCGCCTTCTACGCGCCCTCCGCCGCCGCGGTTGAGATGGTCGAGGCGATCTTGAAGGACAAGAAAAAGATTTTGCCTTGCGCAGCATATCTTGAAGGCGAGTACGGAATCAACGGACTGTTTATCGGCGTCCCATGTAAACTTGGCGCTCGCGGCCTGGAAGAAATCATTCAGATCAAGCTGACGGCGGAAGAGCGCACCGGTTTACAGAAGAGCGCGGACTCCGTAAAAGAACTCTGCGCCGTCATCGGCGTGTAGAGGGTCTCGAAACCGCTGAAAGCGACAAAATATTGTCATCTTGACAACAGGTTGTCGACAATAAGTTGTCATGTTGACAACTTATTGTCGGATTTCGCCTTGATTTACCACGGCAGCGGTTTTCCCAGGTGAATGAATGCGCCGCTCGGTCCGTCGTCCGGTAGAGTTGCCAACGCCACTGAAGTCTTCGCTCCAGTGACAATGTCCATCGGCGCCGCGTCAGTTCCCATGTCCGTTTTCACCCAGCCAGGATGCGCGGAGTTGACTTTGATTTTCCTGTCTCGCAATTCGTGCGCGAGATGAATCGTAAACGAATTCAACGCAGACTTCGAAGCATCGTACGCAAACGGCTTTACATTGTAGATCGGCGATTTCGGATCGCTGTGCAGGGTCAGCGAACCCATGATGCTGGAGAGGTTGACGATGCGCGCAGCTGCACTTTTTCGCAGCAAC
>JBOGLY010000109.1:0-8414 GCA_050746425.1 Acidobacteriaceae bacterium | reverse complement strand
CGGGAATATGGCGCGCGTCTCACCTCGCTCGAAGAGGTGTTTCGCGATGCCGACTTCATAACATTTCACGTCGGACTGACTCCGGATACGGAAGGCATCGTTAACGCAACCACGCTTGCCGCGATGAAAAAAGGCGTGCGCATCATCAACTGCGCGCGTGGCGAGCTGGTGGTCGAGCAGGCGCTGGTTGACGCCCTGAAGAGCGGACAAGTTGCCGGCGCCGCGCTCGACGTGTTCCGCAGCGAGCCATTGAAGGAGTCGCCATTTTTCCAGGCCGAGAATGTAATTCTCACGCCGCACATTGCCGGTTCTACCGCGGAAGCGCAAGAGGCGGTAGGCATCCAGATTGCGGAGCAGGTGAGGGCATATTTAACGACTGGAGTGGTGCAGAACGCGGTCAATTTTCCCTCGCTCTCGCATGAGGAATACAGTGCCATGGCGCCATATCTCGAGTTGGGCGAGCGGCTGGGAAAATTTGTCGCGGCGACGTTCGACGCCAAGTTCGACAGCGTTCATATCGCGTATTCCGGCGCGCTAAAAGAGATGCGGACGGAGATGATTCGCAATGCCGCTCTGTGCGGACTGCTGGGTAGCTCTGGCCACGCCAACCGCATCAATGCGTCGTCCGTCGCGGCCGGGCAGGGCATCCACGTGCATGAGGAAAAAAATGAAGCGCAAAATGGCGGCGGCGCGGGCAGCGTGCTCAAATTGACCGTCCACAGCGAGCGCCGCAATATGACCGCCAGCGGCACCGTTCTGCATGGCAGGTCTCCGCGTTTGCTGTCCTGCGACGGCATCGATATTGAAGCGCCGCTCGACGGCACGCTCCTGTTCATTCGCAATCAGGATGTCCCCGGCGCGATCGGCAAGATCGGCACCACACTCGGCGATCACGCCGTCAACATTGCCAATTTCGCGCTTGGCCGCGCGGAACAGAGCGATCGCAATGGGGCGCGGCAGGCGCTTGCCGTCGTCCATGTGGATGCCGAAACCGTACCCGGGCAGATTCAAACGGCGCGCGAATCCCTTGGCAAGCTCGACGCCATCGCCAGCGTCCGTCTGGTGAAGCTGAACTGAAATGGTCGAAAGCGTTGCGCTGGCGGCAATGCATGGACCGCAGCGCGATGCGACAATCTTGCTGCATCGCCCGCGCCTGCGGTAGCATCTCAAATGCAGCGCCGAGCCTCAGAGGATTTTCTGGAATGCCGTTATACGAGTACGAATGCAAGCAATGCCATCAACGCCTTGAAAAGATCCAAAGCTTCAGCGCGCCTCATCAGACCATCTGCCCGAAATGCGGCGGGGAACTGGAGCGCGTAATTTCCGCGCCCGCGATTCAGTTCAAAGGCGCTGGCTGGTACGTCAACGACTACGCGAAATCAGCCAGCAAGACTGCCTCTTCGGAAGATTCCGCCAGCAAGTCGGATGGAAAGTCGGGCGGCAAAGTGGACGTATCCGCCTCCGCTTCCGATGGCAAATCCGACGCCAGTAAGCCCGCATCATCTTCAGACTCGTCGTCATCCTCCGACAGCACCTCGAGCGGCAACACTTCCGGCAAATCCTCCACCAGCGAGACAAAATCCGGCTCCACCAAGAACACCGATTGACGCGCTCGCTGAACGCGCGTCTCTCTTCTGGGTAGACCCCAGACATAGTCCGGGGATCGGAATTTCCGCACTGCGCATTCAGGCGCTGCGTTACAGCGGATTCACAGTTGACCCTGGGGCAAATTTGGTTTGTCGTCCTGAGCCAAAGGCGAAGGATCTGGCGGTTCGCGGCAAAACGCACGGTCCTTCATTTCACTACGCTTCATTCAGGATGACAGGTTCGGCTATCAGTCCCTTCACGCCAACCGTAAAAGTGTCGCTGAGATTGACTACAATCAGCCTGTGCTGGAACATTCTCTCCCGATCCCGGCGAACGATCTGGAAACATGGCTGCACGAATTGCCTGCGCGGCCCGCGGTCTTTGCGCTGTTCGGCGCGCAGCCGTCGGACGGCGCCTCCGCATCTGAGCCGTACATTTCAAAAACAGCCAATCTGCGTCGCCGGATGCATCGCCTGTTGTCTCCGTCGTCTGTGGCTGGCAAGCGGCTTCATCTGGGTGGAACAGCGATCCAGCTTGATTATTCTGAGGTCGGATCGCAATTTGCTACCTCTCTGCTGATGCTGCAGGCCGTTCGCCGATATTGTGGCGAGCGAGTGCGCAGGCATCTTCATCTGCGCCCGCCAGCGTTGCTTCGGATGGCTTCTGACAATCCCTATCCCCGCGTCTACGTTACGAATCGGGTGACGCAGCGCGCGCTGGCCTCGACGTATGGGCCATTTTCTTCGCGGGTCGCGGCGGAGCGTTTCCTCGACGATTCGCTGAATTTTTTTGAGCTTCGCCGATGCACGGAAGAATTGAACCCCGATCCCGCGTTTCCAGGTTGTGTGTATTCGGAGATGAAGATGTGTCTCGCACCCTGTTTCAAAGGCTGCAGCGATGAGCGCTATGCCGAGGAAGCAAACCGTGTGCGGGAATTTCTGTCATCGCGCGGGGAGTTGACCATTGCGCGCCTGGAAAAAGAACGCGACGCTGATTCGACCGCACTGGATTTTGAAAAGGCCGCTCGCCTCCACCAGCAGATTCAAAAAATGAAGACTGTATCGCAGCAGGCCGCGCCGCTGGTGCATCCGCTGTCGGAGCTCGATGCAGTGATCGTCCAACCCGCCATTGCGCAAGCCGTTTCCGCTTCGCCAGCTAGGCCAGAAAAAATGTCCAACCGCGCTCTGCGCACCGATGCGACCCACGTCGCCATATTTCTGGTCCGCGGCGGCAGAATCCTCGGCCCAGGATTTTATTCTGTCGAAGGGATGCGCCATCCCAACGAGCGGGCCGGTTCGACATCTCTCTTCGCTCATCCAACTCTGCTGGAACCAACCCCGCTCGAAGCTCCGTTATCTTCCGACCCCACTTGCGAGGCCAAACCCGCCGCAACGAAAGCCGCGCGAGGAAAGCTCGAACAACGCCTGCAATCGGTTTTAGACGAACTCGAGACGCAGGCGCGCTCGGAGAAGTTCTCCGCGGAGCAGTTGGCCGAACACCTGTCGTTGCTGGCACGCTGGTACTATCGCCCGGCCAATCGGCGCATTGGAGAAATCTTTTTCCGGGAGGAAAGGCCTGCGCTCGATACCGGCGGCGAGACAGCGTTTCCGCTTTCGCGAATCTTACGCGGCATCTCTCGCGTTTTTTGCGGACAAAAAGATGTTTCCGAGGAGGCAAAGCACGCCGACCCGCTCCCGCCGACTGGCGATTTGCCCGGAATATGATACGATTTTTTCCACTCGATGAAACTTGCTTATTTTATTGATAACTCGTGCGCCGAATTATTTGTCGTCTTGAGCCAAAGGCGAAAGATCTTGTGTTTGGATCGAGAAACGCAAGGCCGTTCGCTTCACTCCGTTTCACTCAGGACGACAGCTTTTCGTATCGCGGTGTTCGTCTTCGCCAGCGTCACGGCGTTTTGTGCTCCAGCGCTTGCCGCATCGAACAACCACAAGCCACCGCTCAGCCTGGATGAATTCTTTAGCTACGTCGAGATTCATGGCCTTGCTCTCTCTCCAGATGGCACGATGGCCGTTATCGGCACCGAACGTCCCGACTGGAAACAGAACCGCTTTCGCGACGATCTGTGGATCTGGCGCGCCAAAGACAGTTCGCTCGCGCCGCTGACCACTACCGGCCACGACAGCGATCCTCATTTTTCACCCGACGGAAAATACATCGCCTTTCGCTCCAATCGTCCGCTGATCGACGAAGCCCAGGCCGCGAAAGATGCCGTTGAGCGCGTGTGGATTCTGCCGGTGCGTGGAGGCGCTCCGTTTCCTCTCTATCGCGAGCCGTTGAGCGTCGACGCCTACACCTGGTCGTGCGACGGCCACGCGATTTTTTTCGCCACTCAGCAACCCATTTCGAAAGATGCTGAAACGGCGGAGAAGCAATCTTGGAAGGACACGGTCCGCTGGCGCGCGCAACGCCGGGGAGACGACATCCTGCGCGTGCCGATCGCGGTCGCGATTCCTCAGCCCAGGCCGTTAATGGCTTCCGAGAGCATCCCAAAATCTGACGCAGGAAAGAAGCTCCCTTTGCCCGCCGACGCAACAGTCGTCGCCGAAAGCCCGCTCGCCATCATGGAACTCGTCGCATCTCCCGACGGTGAAACGCTCGCCTTTGAAAGTCGCTCAGTACTGAATCGGCAGGAAAATCCAGCCGATTATGAAATCTTCTCTGTCCCGGCTGACGCGACTGCGGCAACCCCCCGGCAACTCACGCACAATCAAGCATACGAAAGCGAGCTGCATTGGAGCCGGAACAGCAAGATACTCTACTTTACTGTTCCCGCTGCTTCCGGGTCTGCCGAACAGGCGTATGAAGATGTCCAAGGGCGGCTCTACGGTTTGGATATAGCGAGCATGAAACTCAGCCGGCTCGGCGGCGATTACGCCGGAAACTGGGACGGTTATTCCATCCAGTCCGACGGCAGCCTTCTGGGTCGAGGGCAAAGCGGGATTCAAACCCAGATATACAGCGTGAGCGGCGCAATGGCCGACAAACTGCGGGGCGTGGCGGGAAGTTACGATGAGATTCACACGGCGCGCAATTCGCCGCGATTGCTTTTCAGCCACTCCGGAATCGACGAACCCGCGGAGGTCTACATCGCGGAAGATTCCGCGCATCTTGCCCAGGCGAAGCAGATTACGCATTTCAATAAGCTTTTCACCGAGCGGGCGCTTCCCAGGTGGAAGGCGTATCGCTGGAAATCGCAGGACGGCACTCCGGTCGAAGGCGTGTTGCTGTATCCGCCCGGCAAATTTGGGCAAAAGCATCTGCGCATGTTCACCCTGATCCACGGCGGTCCGGCGGATGCCGATGGGGACCGCTTCGGCGCCGATTGGTACGACTGGGCAATTCTTGCCGCCGACAACAACTGGCTCGTCTTTCGCCCGAACTATCGCGGCTCCAGCGGCTATGGCGATAAATTTCAATTGCGGATTTCGCCGCGGATCGTGTCGCTTCCGGGCACAGACATTCTCGCCGGCGTCGACAAACTCGTCGCCGATGGCATCGCCGATCCCGACCATCTCGCCGTCGGCGGCTACAGCTACGGCGGTTATATGACCAACTGGCTCATTACACAAACCACGCGTTTCCGCTCCGCTGTTTCCGGTGCTGGCGCAGTGGAGCACGCCGCCAACTGGGGCAACGACGATATGTCGTATGACGATGCCTGGATGCTGGGCGGAACTCCATGGCAGAACCCGGCCCGATATCAGAGCGAAGCCGCGCTCTTCCAGTTCGAAAAGGTAAAGACGCCGGTCCACGACGTTATTGGAGGGGCCGATATCCGCGTCTCCGCCGAAGAAGGGTATCTGCTGGAGCGCGCCTTGCAGACCCAGCACATTCCACACAAGTTCCTCGTGTTTCCCGGCGAAGGCCACGGCCTCGCGAACAACCCGTGGCATGGCTATATCAAAGTACGCGATGAGCTTCTATGGTTGGAGAAGTATGACCGCGCCGGCAAATAACGCAACCGCCTCGCATCGCCGGAAGGCAGCATAGCGTGACCGGGACCCGCATCCAGCCGGAAACTTCTCCAGTCGCTATCTTGTCCCCGAATCCGAGGAGGCGCTGGCTTCCCTGGCTGGAACTCCTCACCGCGCTTTTCGCGCTGCTTCCCATCGCGCTGTTTCTCACCGCCAGCATCGGTCGCCTGGGATACCCGTTTCCATTGGAGCAACTGGAAGGCTCCATGCTGCTCGCTGCCGATCGCATCGCGCACGGACTGCCCATCTATGTGCGGCCAAATTTCAGCTTCATTCCCTACATGTACGCGCCAGCGTACTACTACGTTTCCGGTTGGGTAGTGAGGCTGCTCGGCGCGCGCTTTTTCTCGCTGCGCTTGATTTCTCTGTTCAGCACCTGCGTGTCGATGGCGCTCATCTACCTGGTTGTCCTGTTCGACACTCCAGGCACCAGAAAGCGTCGGAACCTCGCCGCCATTGCCGCCGCTGGCCTTTATGCCGCAGCCTACCCATGGACCCGCGAGTGGTTCGACCTCGGTCGCCTGGACTCCTTTTATATTCTGCTGCTGTTGCTGGCGCTGTTATGCACGCGCCGCTTGCATCCGGTATTTGCCGCGGTAGCATGGACTGCGGCATTTCTCGCCAAACAAACTATCTTTCCCGTTGCGCTGGTCATGCTTTGCGTGGATTGGAAGCGTCCTCGAAGGCTGCTACTCGGCGTTGGAAGTTTCCTTCTGATGACGGCAGTCTGCACCCGGCTTTTGGATCACGCCACGCACGGCTGGTTTCTGTTCTACGCATTCACCATTCCTCACGCCAACGCGGACCTGTTGCTGCGTCCGGCGGTCTTCTATCTTCCTTCCCAGTTGATCGCGCCTTTCGGTGTCGCCATCGTGCTCGCGCTGGTGGCTTGGGCCTGGACGCGTCCGTCGCTTGCCAATTCTGCGACGCGTTTTTACCTGCTTGCCGCCATCTCCCTCTTTGGACTCTGCTGGTTTCTGCAAGCCCATGCCGGCGCAACCAGCAACACCCCCATGCCCGCGTATGCAATCCTCGCCATTATTTTCGGAATCTCTTTTGGCCGGCTGGATGCCATGTTCTCATTGTCCTTGCGTGAAGGCGCGCGCATTTTTCTCCTTGCCGCAATCGCCATTCCGCTGGTCAGCTTCGCTTACAATCCCCGCGACTTTATCCCGCACACCGACCTTCTCGCCTCGCAGCAACAATTGATCGCCTGGATGCGCGGCTTCTCGGGGGACATTTTCCTGCCCTCCAATCCATACGAAGGCGTCATGGCCGGCAAGCAATGGCACCCGGATAATGCCGCGCTACATGATGCGCTGCGACCTGACCTTCCCGGCGTGGACGAACAGGTGCTGGCTGAAATTGCCACCAAGATCGATCAAGAAAAGTTTGACGCCATCGCGCTCGATGGAACTCCCGCACCGATACTTTCGCAGCAGGACTGGCTGCCCAAAGACACCATGCTTCGCTATCCGATTGTAGGCATCGTTCCGGGCAGTGACGTCTGGGACCCATTCAGCCCGCATCCGGTTTATTTCCTTCTGCCTTGCCGGGAGCAGGCACTCGCAATCGCCAAAGGTTGGACGCTGCTTGAAACAGCCGGGCAAAGCGCCTGTTCGTCACACTGACCGCACTCGCCGCTGGTAGACTAAAAACACCGTGGTCGAACTGGTGCCTTCAATTCTTTCCGCAGACTTTGCCCATCTGGCCGAGCAGATTCAGGCCGCTGAGCGGGGCGGCGGGACCGTCATCCATGTGGATGTGATGGATGGGCATTTCGTGCCCAACATTACCGTTGGGCCGCCCGTTGTCGCGTCCCTGCGCAAGGCAACAAAGTTGCCGCTCGATTGCCATCTGATGGTTGAGAACCCGGACGAGCTTATTCCGGCGCTGGCCGAGGCGGGAGCAAACTGGGTGAGCGTCCATTACGAGGCCTGCCGTCATCTGCATCGCTCGCTGGAGTTGATCGCGCAACACGGAATGAAGCCCGCTGTCGTTATCAATCCCGCAACCCGCGTCAATCTGCTGATCGATATCCTGCCGATGGTGCATCATGTTCTGGTGATGAGCGTAAATCCTGGCTTTGGCGGGCAGGAGTTTATTCCGTTTTCGCTCGAGAAGATTCGGCATCTCTGCGCCATTCGCGCGGAACTGGGACTGGAATATCGCGTTGAGGTTGACGGCGGCATTGCACGCGATACCATTGTGCAAGTAGTCGAAGCGGGGGCCGATCTGCTGGTTGCCGGAAACGCCGTGTTTGGCGAGGGGCGTCCGGAAGAAGATGCTCGCAGCCTGCTGCGCATGGCGCGCGCCGCTGCGGTTGGATCGCAGCAAAGCAACAAACGTTCAGCAGTTGGGAAGCTGGAAAAAAAAGTACGGGAGAATGGCAGGCCGCTTCATCGAATCGACGAGAAGCGTAAAGGTCTGTCAAGGGGAAGTAGAGCATGAGTCGTTTCATCGATCGCTCCATTACTGGAACGAGCAATTTCCTTCGGAATCGCTCCATCGAGCGCTGTGCCGCGCTGGGCGCGTTGGTTTTTCTGGCAGCAGGCATGGCCCATGCGGGAATCTTCCATCGCAAGCAAAAGCCGCTTTCGCAAAAAGACGATGCGCTCGCCAGCGTAGTCTCCAGCCAGCCGGATAAAGAGCTGTTCGACCGCGCCATGATCGCACTGAAAAAGGGCAAGTACGACATTGCCCGCCTGGATCTGCAGACGCTGCTGAATACCTATCCCGACTCTGAATACCAGATGCGCGCCAAGCTCGCCATCGGCGACACCTGGTACAAGGAGGGTGGCACCGCGGCGATGCAGCAGGCCGAGGAAG
>JBOGLY010000108.1:0-8428 GCA_050746425.1 Acidobacteriaceae bacterium | reverse complement strand
CCCCAAGGCAACACTTACGTGGGCGGGACGATTCCGTAGCAATTGCGGACGAAGGTCTAATGTTAACCAAGTAGCTGCCGATAAACGACTTACGAGCAAGAGGAGAGGAGGTGGCGAGTCCGCCTCCTCTTCCTTTTTGCCGGTCCTGTGGCAGTACACACCAAGGTTCCAACCAGCATCCAATTGCTTTTGGAGTTTCCGGAGGTCTAGAATTGCGTTACTCCCACGCTATGACCATTACCCGCTTTTTCCGCTTACGCGCCTGCGCCGGAATGCTGATTGCGGCACTGTGTCTGGCGGTAATGCCCGTATATGCATCCTCCCGCTCCACCACGCGGAAGGCGCATGTTCCCGCGCACGTGCGGCGGGTGAGCGCGAGGCGGGTGCGGACGAAGCATCCGGCTTCGGGGCGCCACTCTTCCGGAAGACATTCCTCGCGCCATCACAGGTCCCGGCGTCGTCACTCCGCCATTCACGGGCAGCGGGTGATGGATTCCGAGCGGGCGACCGAAATTCAACAGGCATTGATACAGGCCCATTACCTGAACGGCAGCCCGACCGGGAAATGGGACGCGGAAACGCAGGCCGCCATGGTGAAGTACCAGACGGACAACGGCTGGCAATCGAAGATTACGCCGGACTCGCGAGCGTTGATTAAGCTGGGGCTGGGGCCAAAGCAGGATGCTGGAGAATACGCCGCGACTCCCGCCGGAATTTCCGAAATCTCAAAACCTCCCGCCGCTGCGCCAACCGACCCCATCCGGACAATGGCGATCTCAGAGATTCCCTTAACCACCAGCAATTAGAACAGGTTCAGGATTTAATTTTCGTCCTACCGCTCTGTAACCCTGTCGAGGAAATCGAAAAATTCAGGAAAAGAAATGGCTGCCGCATCCGCCCCGTGGATCGCGGTCTCGCCTGTGGCGCGCAGCGCTGCTATGGCGAACGCCATTGCGATGCGATGATCGTCGCCGGCGTCGATTTCCGCTCCATGCAACGACTGGCCGCCAGGAACGTGAAGCCCGTCGTCGAATTCCTCGACCGAAGCTCCCATGGCGCGAAGATTTTTCGCGACTAGCGCGATCCGGTCGGATTCCTTCACCCGCAACTCTCGCGCGTCGCGGATCTGGATCCCATCCCGCGTATACGGAGCTATAGCAGCCAATACCGGCAATTCATCGATCAATTGCGCTGACATGGCTCCGCCGATCGCCGCGCCGGTAAGGCCGGCAGGATTGCCAAGCACCTGTAGCGTGCCCACGAGCTCTGAATGTTGTTCGCTTAATTCCAGCACATTCAGATGGACGCCCAGGCTGCGCAACACATCCAGCAGCGAGGCCCGCGTCGGATTCATTCCAACGGCGTCCAGCACCAGGTTCGACTCTGGAAACAAGGCCGCCGCGCAGAGAAAAAATGCCGCCGAGGACAGATCGCCCGGCACGCTCGCGTCGATCCCGTGAAGCTTTTGTCCGCCGTCGATGCTGACAGTCAATTTGCTTCGCTCCACCTGTGCGCCAAAGGCCCGCAACGCAAGTTCACCGTGGTCGCGGGTATGAACCGACTCATGCACCTGCGTATTCCCGGCAGCCTGCAATCCGGCAAACAGCAGGCATGTCTTCACCTGGGCGCTGGCAATGGGAGTTTGATAATCCAAGCCGTGCAACGGGCCGCCGTGGATCGTGACCGGAGCATGTCCGTCGTTTAGATCGAGCCTCGCGCCCATCGCTGCCAGCGGAGTGCGAATGCGCTCCATGGGTCTCCGGCTCAGGGAACGATCGCCGATCAGCGTGCTTGTGAACGGCTGTGCGGCCAGCAAGCCAGCCAGCATCCGCATTGTGGAGCCGGAATTGCCGCAGTCGAGCGGCGATTCGGGCTGGCGGAAGGCACCCGCGCATCCCTCGATCGTGATCACGCCATTTTCTCCGCGTTCGACGCGCGTGCCCAACTGCTCCATGCAAGCCAGAGTGCTGTGCGGATCGGCGCCGCTGGAATAATTCGTCAGGCGTGTCGCGCCTTCCGCAAACCCGCCCAGCATGGCGTAGCGGTGGGAAATGCTTTTGTCTCCGGGCAGCCGCAGACTGCCTGCCACGTTGCCTGCCGGAGTCACGATGCGCGTCGAGCCGGACGATGAGGAAGTGGGCGGCATGATTTGTGGCAATGGGATTTCTCCTTCAATTGTTCTGATCTACCTGTGAGGCAACTGAAAAAACGCGGCCCACTCGGAGATGTTCCATTTCGGTACCGCTCGATCCAAACCGGAAATCTCATCGTACCCCGAACCGATTCTTTCGTGGGAATCCTGGCCGACGACCGCACCATAAAAGCGGGCGAAGACGGCGGAGCGCGGGAGTGGCCGACGTCTTCAAACCGAGGGTCACATGTTGAAGATCCATCCGGTTCACGCGGGCATCGCTGTGGGGGTCGCATTTGCGTGCCTGGCAGTTCCTCAGGCGCTGGCGCAGGGCGCAGGCGTGATCGCCAGCGACCAGAATCTTTCTCGGACGGACAAGCCCGTTCGCCCATCCACCGACAATTTTACGGAATCTGGAATCCAGCCGGATGCCATTCGAATGTATGACCGCGCTGTACGGGAACTGCATCAGGGCCATGCCGTTCCAGCCGAGCAGGACGCGAATCGCGCTCTGCGGATCGATCCGAAATTTGCGGATGCCGCCGCGCTGGCTGCAACCGCTGCGCTGATGCAACAGCAATTCATCCGCGCGACCGTGGAAGCCTCTCAAGCCATCCAGATCAATCCCGCGGATGAAAAAGCGTATGTGATTCTGGCGACCGGGCAGAATTATCTTGGCCATTATTCCGCCGCGGCAGAAGCGCTTGGCCATGTGCGGCCACAGGAGCAATCGACGTGGCAGGTGGCGTATCAATGGGCGCGGGCCGAGGCCGGATTGCAAAATCTGCAGCAGTGTCTGGAATGGACAAACCGTGCCGCTCTGTCCGCGCCTCCAGAGTTCGCTCCGTTACACCTGCTGCGTACCAGCGTAATGGTCACGCTGGGAGAAAATGCGCGCGCCGCCGATGAACTGCAAATTTATTTGCAATTGCCCAGCGTGAATCCATCTCAGCGCGAACTTTTTACTCAGGAACTGCATCGGCTAAGACAATTACCTCCTATCGCCGCCGATTCTCAATCGCTGCCGGCGGCCATGCAGTAACCGGCAAACTGGTCTGATCCTCCATCCGTTCCAATCTTCGAGCCGCGAATGTGTAGAATGATTCTGCTTTCCTAACTCTAAAGGTGGAGATACTGGACATGCAGCGTCGCGATTTCATCAAGTCCGTTGTTGCATTGGGCGGCGCATCTGTACTGGGTCAAGGAACATCGTTCGCCGTTCAGGGATCTCCCTACCTGCCCACTCCGCAACTCGATATAAAGCGCGTCCTGATCATGTTCAAGTGTCATTTCGACGCAGGCTTTGTCGCGACCCAAGCCGCCGTTGTCGATTGGTATTTTTCGGATTATTTTCCAACGGCAATCCGGCTTGCCGCCGATCAGCGCCGTACCGGCGGCCACCCTTATGTGTGGACCACTGGATCATGGCTGGTCTACGAATATCTGGAGCAGGCTTCCGCGCAAGATCGCCGCCGCATGGAGCAGGCCATCGCGCAAGGCGACATCGCATGGCACGCGCTGCCGTTCAACTGGCAAACCGAGATGATGGATGCCTCGATGATTGCCGGCAGCATCGGCCTTTCGCAAAGTTTGGATCGCCGCTTTGGACGAACCACCACGGGAGCGAAGATGACAGACGTTCCCGGGCACACGCGCGGGCTAATCGCGCCGATGTCCGCGCAGGGCGTCAAATTTCTCGATATCGGAGTGAATGGCGGATGTACGCCGGCGGAAGTCCCTCCGCTGTTCCTCTGGAAAGATTCAGGTGGTCGCAGCCTTGTGGTGATGTATCACCTTGGCTACGGCGGCATGGTGCAGGTGCCCGGTTCCGATCTGGTGATTTCCATGGAGGTCCGCACCGACAACAGCGGTCCGAACACTCCGGATGAAATTGTCAGGATTTTTTCGGAGATGGGCAAGCGCTACCCCAACGCGGAGATTCGTGCCGCTAGTCTTACCGACATCGCAAATGCTGTCGAGCCGTATCGCGACAAACTGCCGGTCGTTACCGAGGAAATTGGCGACACCTGGATCTATGGCGCGGCGAGCGACCCGCTCAAAGTCGCTCGCTATCGCGAAATCGCGCGGCTGCGGCAGTCCTGGATCGCACAGGGAAAATTTCGTGTCGGCGATGCGACTGATGTGGCCCTGCTTCGTTCCGTTGCTTTGGAGGCGGAGCACACGTGGGGCACGGACACAAAAACCTGGCTGGACTATGCCCATCAAACTCCGCGCGATCTGGCGAAAGTTCTCGATACTAAAAACTACAAGGTGGTCGCGTTCAGTTGGGAAGAAAAGCGCAAGGACCTTTTCGATGGAATCGCGCGGCTGCCGTCTCCTTTGCGCGAACAGGCGGAAAAAGCGGTGCGAAATCTGCAGCCGGAAGTTCCGAACCTCACCGAAGGAAAAGCGATTGTCGCGTCGGAGGAAATAGAGACTCCGCACTTCGTCCTCGGGATCGACCCAAAAACCGGCGCGATCCATCGGCTGCGCAACAAAGCAACGGGAAGGGAATGGGCATCGGCGGAGCACCCTCTGGCGCTGTTTTCCTATCAGACGCTTTCGCGGGAGGATTACACAAAATATCTTTCGGCCTACACGGTCATCAAGGCGGAATGGCTGAGTTTCGATCTTGGCAAACCGAACATCGAGCGCTTTGGAGCGAGAAGCCAGGAGTGGCAGCCGTCTCTCGTCGAATTGCGGTGTCAAAAAGACTCGCATGGGTACCACCTTCTTGCCCAGTTCGAGATTCGCGACGAAGAAGCGCAGCAGTCAGGACGCGCCGCATTTCCGCAAAAGCTGTATATGGAACTGCTGCTTCCGGACGCGGAACCCGCGATCTATCTGAATTTCTACGCATTTCAAAAGCCGGCCACGCGCCTGCCGGAATCTTTATGGCTCACATTCAATCCTGTCATTTCCAATCAGAAGGGATGGATGCTTGATAAATCCGGCGAACAGGTATCGCCGTTTGATGTTGTCCGTGGCGGCAGCCGTCAGATGCACGCTGTTACCAGGCAGTTTGCGTATAAGGATCGAGACGGATCTTTTATTGTTGAGCCGCTGGATTCGCCAACCATTGCCATGGGCAACAAATCTCCGCTGAATTTTTCAAAGGACCAGCCGGACATCTCCAGCGGAATGCATTGCAATCTTTTCAATAACGCCTGGGGGACCAATTACATCATGTGGTATGGCGAGGACATGCGCTTTCGGTTCGTCCTGCGTGCGTGAACATTGCGGGATGAGAGCCGGCCTGACGGCATTGCCCGGCGATTTGCAACCAATAGAAGGAGAGACGATCCATGAAGCGACGAGAATTTTGCAAGCTGATTGCGGCCGCGGCCGCGGCGACCGCAATCCCCGCGGAGGGGCAAGCCACTGGTGTGGCGCAATCGGCGACATTCCAGGCGCTCGATACTTACACCGAAGACTATGCGAAGTTCTGCGCAACACCGGCGGACCAAAGAGTCTTTTACGCGTTGCAGGGCGGAAAGTTCATAAGGGAAAAGCTCGACGAAAAAAACTGGAAGCCGACCGGTTGGGGCGACCCACCGAGTCTGCCTGTACCCGGCGGCTCGTGGGATGGCGTGCCGATGGACTCGCCAATTCCAAACCTAAGCGGCGAAGGGCCGTACAAGCCTACGTGGGATTCTCTGCTGCAATACGACGCCCCGGAATGGTATCGCGACGCCAAGTTCGGCATCTGGGCGCACTGGGACCCGCAGTGCGTTCCGGAAGATTCAGATTGGTACGCGAGAAATATGTATATGCAGGGTTCCGATCAGAACAAATTTCATTTGCAGCACTATGGCCCTCCATCCACATTTGGGTACAAGGACCTTTGTCCGCAGTGGACTTTGCTCAACTGGGACCCGGACGCGCTGATTGGGCGGTATAAGAATGCGGGAGCGAAGTTCTTCATTGCCCTTGCCAATCACCACGACGGCTTCGATACCTGGGATTCAAAGCATCAGCCGTGGAACGCAGTCGCCATCGGTCCGCATCGCGATGTGGTCGGCGTCTGGGCCGCGGCAGCACGCAAGCAGGGACTTCGACTCGGAGTGACGGTTCACCAGGCCCGCAACTGGTGGTGGTTTCAGACATCGCATGGCGCGGACAAAGCCGGACCGCTCGCTGGCATTCCGTACGACGGCGATCTGACGGCGGTCCAGGGCAAAGGGCAGTGGTGGCAGGGACTGGATCCGCAGCGGCTGTACGGAGCGAAACATCCGGAGAACGCGCTGCCCGATATTTCCTTCGTGAAGAATTTTTACGACCGCACGCGCGACCTGATCGATCAGCATAATCCGGACATGGTTTACTTCGATAACTCGCTGCTTCCGCTGGGATGGGGCGGAATGAACATTGGCGCTTATTTTTACAACCATAGCCTGAAGACCCACGGCGGAAACATGGAAGCCGTGCTGACGGGCAAGCAGGTTCCTGACCGGCTGGCAAAGGCATTGGTGGCTGACTATGAGCGCGGACTGACCAGCAAAATCATGCCGTATGCATGGCAGTCGGAAACCTGCATCGGCGACTGGCACTACAATCGCGCGCTGTTTGACAAGCCCGGAGAATACGGCGGCTACCTGCATCCCCGCGACGTGATCCACTGGCTGATCGATACCGTCAGCAAGAATGGCACGTTCATCCTGAACATTCCTGGAAAGCCAGATGGCACCATCGACAGCAAGGAAATCGCTGTCCTCGACGGGATCACCGCGTGGATGAAAGTGAATGGCGAGGCAATCTACGCGACGCGGCCATGGAAGGTGTACGGCGAAGGGCCGGACATGGTGAAGAGCGGATCGTTCCAGGGGAACACAATCAGCAAGCTGGATGCGAAGGACATTCGCTTCACACGGAACAAATCCAACACGGTGATCTATGCAATTACGCTTGGCTGGCCGGTGGGCGAGTTCGTCATTCAATCAATGGGGACGGCGGGGGGAGCGGCCAGCAGTGCGCAACCAGGAAAGATTGAACACGTGCAATTGCTCGGCACCGACGAAAAGGTGAAATGGAAGCAGACGGCGGAGGGGTTGCGCGTGAAATTGCCGGGTGAATATCGACCGACGGTAGACTTCGCTGCCGCGCTGAAAATTTCACTGGCCTGACCCCGACGAGTTCAATCTATAAAGTTTTAAAATATTAGGCGGGAACAACACAGTGAAGCGAATCATTGACGGTGTCTTGAAGTTTCAGGCGGAGGTTTATCCGGCACAGAAGGCGCTGTTTAAGGAGTTGTCGAACGGGCAGCGTCCACAGGCCCTGTTCATCGGCTGCTCGGATTCCCGTGTGATTCCGGAGCTGTTTACGCAGCAGGGGCCAGGCGATCTATTCGTTGTGCGCAATGTGGGCAACATTGTTCCGCCGCATGGCTCCCCGCCGGCGGGCGTTGTCGCCAGCGTAGAGTATGCCGTGGCGGTGCTTGGCGTTCCAGATATCATCGTCTGCGGCCATTCCGGTTGCGGCGCGATGAGCGCAATTTTGAATGACGCCGAAACACTCAAGGCGCTGCCGGAAGTTTCGCGGTGGCTGAATTTTGCGAATGCGGCGGCCCTTGCTGCCGAACGGCAGGACGCGAAACAGGACAGTCAAGCCAGGTTGGATGTTTTGGTGCGCGCAAATGTTCTGGCTCAGTTGGCGAATCTTCTGACTCATCCCGTGGTAAGCAACGCAGTGAAGTTAAAGGAAGTGCGATTGCATGGATGGGTGTTTGATATCGCCACGGCGACGGTGACAACTTACGATGCCGAAGCTGGAGAATTTGTCCCGCTCTCGCACGCCACTTGTGTCGGCGCGGGATCGGAACTGACCTAGCTGTTCCGGTCGAAAGCCCCGCGGAACAGTTCAAACTCCGGTCTTCCTACAGAGAGATAAACCGAAATCACATCGAAGCGGATGGGAATCCGCTCGGGAGTTTCGATGTGACGGATGTACTCCTGGGCCATGCGCGTCAGCGTCGTGCGTTTATCGCGATCGACCGCCGCCTCCGCAGATTGAAAGCTGCGTGAACTGCGGGTTTTTACTTCAATGAAGCAGAGCCATTCGCCATCCCAGGCGATTAAATCGATATCGCCGCGCAATTTTGCGCTGGTCCAGCGCCGTGCAACGATTGTGTATCCCAACCCGCGCAGATAAAAATAAGCGGCATCTTCGCCGCGCAAGCCAGTCGTCAAATGGGCCGGCTGCCTGAGCGAACGCCCTGCCGCCTGGTCCAGCCAACCAAGCGTTCGCTGGAAGATGGACAGGCGGCTTTGCGCAAGGTACGAGATTGCTTGCATAGGG
>JBOGLY010000107.1:0-8441 GCA_050746425.1 Acidobacteriaceae bacterium | reverse complement strand
GAGAGATACAGCGCGGAAAAGAGCAACGCCGAGGCGTGTCCGTTCGACAGGACAAAACGATCGCGGTTCGTCCATTTGGAGTTCGCCGGATTATGACGCATGAATTTGTGGAACAGCAGATACGTCATCGGCGAATCGCCGAGCGGAGCGCCAGGATGGCCGCTGTTCGCCTTCTCTACCGCATCGACAGCCAGAAATCGCAATGCATTGATCGACAATTGATCCAGTTCCGTCATTCGTGCTCTCCATCTTCGGGCCGTTGGCCTGGTTTTCAAGTCTCTTCAACAATTGTATAGATGCGTTGCACAGGAAATGGCCGCGGCAGGGTCGCAATGGCATGAATCCCCTACCTCGGTGACCTGAAGTTTCGAACGCGCCATGCAAATGCGACGAGATTGGCGATCAGCCGATCGACACATCATAATTTCGGCCTTCCCAGCGATTTTGCTCCGTCCAATAAAAGGTGAAGGAAAGATTTCCTCCTGCCTGTTTGCGGATCGGAATATCGGCGTAACAGACGCTGCCGCAAACGTCTTTCGACTCAGTTGTCTGGTTGGTTTTCCATCCGTCCTGACTCCAAACCACGCGGAACGGGCTGCTCTCGATGACCCGGAGAGTTTTTCCAGGCCCGATGCGCGCCAGCAGATGATCGCGCTTGCATATTTCAATTGCCAGCTCTCGTCGTCCACGGCCGTAGCGCCGCTCGACCGGGCCTACGCGATCGAAGACTTCTCCATCCTCGCGCGAGCGCAGCAATTTGATGTACTCGGAATGGGCCCAGGCCAGCGGCATGGCGGAGCCCGATGGGCGACCCAAAAACATTCCTTTTTCCGGCAGGTCAGGGGCGTCCCAGATCTGTTCCGGCAGCAGTCCTCCTTCAGAGCTGAACTGCTCGATGGCCCTGATAAACGGCGCGATATCGTTGCCTGCCGCCAACTCATAATGCGCCCGTTCGCCGGCCAGCAAAGGCCATGCGCGACCCTGGCCCCATCCCTCATAAGGGCCGCCATCATGTTTCTGCCCATATCCATCATGGTTATAGCGGCGCCAGCAGAGGCCGACTGGCGTTTTGACCTTGAGAATCGCGTCCACAACTTTCAACGAGTCGACAATCAGAGGATCGTGCGGCGAGCGGACGCCATAGCGGACGAGTTCCAGAAAGCCAGCGTCGATAATTTCTCGCGCTTCGAAATTCGATTTTTCATCTGGCCCGCGATTCGCCATCTGAAGCCTGCCTTCGCCGGCCGAGGCGTTGTAAAAGCGGTCGCCTGGATTTGGCGGACGGATGCGCATAAAGTGACGCCGCACGCCGGGCAACAGGACGCCATCGTCTGTCACGGTCCATGCTTCCAGATTGGATTCGATCCAGTCGGCGAATATTGCGTAGAAATCCTCCAGGTCGGCAGCACCGCCGGCGCCTACCAGTTCGCTGGCGCAGATCAGTCCGGTAATCAGCGCAGCCAGTGTGGATGGGGAATAACCGGCGTTTTCCTCCCAGCGTTCCTGCTGGGTGACGGGCGCAAACCTCATCAGATATCCCGCGGCGCGCTTCACGAACGGCAGGACATCAACCCCGTCCAGCGCATTCTGTTTCCACAGCCTCCACGCGAGGATGATGGGAAAAGCGACTTCGTCCAGTTGGATACCCGACCAGTAAGAAGTTCCATTCACCCAGAAATTCTGGGAGAAGCCGCCGTCCGGCCGCTGAGCGACCATCAGGTAGACCAATGCGCGCAGGGCGGTTTCATTTCGGCCCACTGCCATCAATGCCGTCGCGGTCTGCACCATGTCTCGCGTCCAGACCAGGTGGTACCCGCCCAAGTCGTCGTCGCCCTTTACCTGGCCCCATGGGATGGACGCGGACGCAATGAATGCGCCCTGAAACGTCTTGTCTTCGTGGGCCAGCAAAATGCTGTGGCTGATGTGCAGCAAGCGACCGCCGTCGCCGGAAGCGGAGATAAGTTGCAGCGGACAACGAGCGCGATGCCATTGCTCGTGAAACCGCTGCTTGTGTTCGGAAAAGCTGGTGGCAAGCGACTGCATGGCGCCGGCCAGCGCCGCATGATGGCCTTCTCCAAAGCCCACGGCAACGGTAAATTCGCGATGCTTCGCTACTTCAATTTCTCCCATCAGCGCGATGTTGCCGTCGAGCGCCTGATCGAACTCCCAATCCATTTTGAAGTTCTCACTCAGATCGGTCCAGCCATCGCTAGTGCCGACATAACCGCAGGATGTGCGACTGAACCCGCAATCGGCCGTCATCGCGAGCGAGGTAGCGTCCTTCCAAGCAAGCAACAATCGCCTGCCGCCAATATCGAGCGCGCGCGCGGAATTTCCCGATCCGCCAACTTCCAGATGAGGAGCCAGCAGCGCATAGAGCTTGAGGCGCTTCAGAATCGCCTCGTCGCCTTCGATGCGAACATGCACCAGAATTGTGGACTGATGCGGATCAGAAATAATTTCCTTGATCAGCTTGTATCGGCCCTGCGGGTCGCAGGCGGTCAACCTCACTCCCAGCGCTTCCTCCGTGTCGATGTACTCAAACGAGCGATCGAGATCGCGCTTTTCTTCCTGGAAAAAAGTTTCGCCGTCGCTGATCAGAAATCCAAAGTCGCGCACCTGCGGGCGGTCGATCGTCGGATAATAAATTTCGTTCAAAATGCCATGTGAAATCGTGAACCAAACCCGGCTGGCGGCGGAGTAGGCAGTGCCGACCGTTTGCTTTTCGCTTGAGGTCCAGCGCGGTTCCAAGCCCGGTCCGCCAAATGCCGGACCGCCCGACGTGACCCATAAATACTCAGGAGCATCAGAAGCCAATCGCGCCTCCCAATAAGTTAAACCCACTGTAATAGACGTAGCTCGGAACATGTCGGCGCGAATTTCGCCGATCCGAAAGAAACCTTGCCAGAATTGCGCCCAAATATGCTGGCCCGGCATCTATCTGAAGAAGGAGCAACAACGGGCAACAAACGCCGAGCGTAAAATGAAGGCTGCGTCTGAATCGAGCATAAACCTTTGCTCGGCTGTTGTTTCCGCTGCCGGCAAACTATAGCGTGCTGCGACTTGAAGATTCACCAGCAATCCCAGACATAGCAACGAAACCTGAGCAGGAAACACCTGCAACCAACACAGGAGGATTCCATTGAAACACGAAGTTCCACCACTTCCATACGACTATGCCGCTCTTGAACCCCACATCGACGAAACCACCATGCACCTGCACCATGACAAGCATCATCAGGCCTACGTCAACAACCTGAATGCAGCTATTGAAAAGCATCCGGAGCTGGGCAAACATTCCGCCGAAGATTTGTTGCGCAAACTGGATACCGTTCCGGAAGATGTTCGAACCGCGGTCCGGAACAATGGCGGCGGACACGTCAATCACACCATGTTCTGGCAGATCATGAAGCCCCACGGGGGAGGAGAGCCCACCGGCAAGATTGCGGCGCAGATCAAAAAAGACTTTGGCAGCTTCGAGGATTTCAAAAAGCAGTTCAATGAGACCACCGCCAAGCAGTTCGGCTCCGGCTGGGGGTGGCTGGTATACGACGGCGGCAAACTGAAGATCATTACCACCGCCAACCAGGACAGCCCTTTGATCCAAGGCCATTTCCCTGTCCTTGGCAACGATGTCTGGGAACATGCTTATTATTTGAAGTATCAAAATAAGCGTCCCGAATATCTGGCCGCATGGTGGAACACGGTGAACTGGGAAGAAGTGAACAAGCGCTTCGAGCTTGCCGGCAAATAAGCGGGCGGCGTTGATCCCTAAGAATATGCGTGCCCCATCCTTTCGCTTCTTTGCGAAAGGGTGGGAGCGGTGTGCCTCGCATTAGAGTGAAAAGGCTTTAATTCTTTGTTGGAAACATGTCGGCAATCAGCGCCAGCGCTTCCTCGCGCGCATGCACCGCACCCTCCAGTTGCGCATCTTCGACGGCGCCTAACATCTGTCGAAACGCTGGGCCGGGACGATGACCGAGAGCGATCAAATCGTCGCCGGTGATCAACGGCGCGGGACGAATCTGCTCCGGTTCCGTTGCTTCGTATCGCTGCTTGGCAAACTCATACAAAGACAAATCGCGGTGGCTCGCCATGCAGTCCATTCGATGGAGCGCCAGATGTTCATCAAATTTATCCAGCCGAAAGAATCGCTTTATCGTCGAGTCGCGCATTTTTTCCACATCCGCAAAGCGCATGTGGTTCGCGACCAGCGCCAGGATCTGCTCTGTATCGCTGTTTGACATGCGCAGCCGACGACAGATTTGCTCGGCGATCCGAACGCCCACATCCACATGGCCATCGAAGCGAATCCGATCGGGCGCGTGGCGAAATGTCGCCGGCTTGCCAACGTCATGCAGCAACGCCCCCCACGCCAACGTGGTGGAGCATCCGGGCGGCAATTGTCCCAGCAGCATCAGAGTGTGGACCCACACATCACCCTCGGGATGGTATTGCGGCGGCTGCTCGACACCGCTCATGCGCGCAACTTCCGGCAGCACCTCCGCCAGCAGTGCCGTACTCTCCAACAGCTCGAATGCATGGCGTGCGGCGCCTTCGGTCAACATGCGGGTCAACTCCTCACGCACGCGTTCGCGGCTCACCTGGCCAATCTCCGGTGCCGCAGCGCGAATGGCGTGCAGGGTGTTCTGGTCAATCGCAAATCCAAAACGCGCGGCAAAGCGGACCGCCCGCAACATGCGCAGCTTGTCTTCCGCAAAACGCAACGTGGGATCGCCGATAGCGCGGATGATACCGTGCCGCAGGTCTTCCTTGCCGCCCACAAAGTCCAGCACCGCATCGCCGGGGGTCACAGATGTCTCCAGCCGTTCCGGGTCGAGCAACATGCCATTGATGGTGAAATCGCGGCGCAGAACGTCTTGTTCCGCGGAAGAGGTATAGCGCACTGAGTCGGGCCTGCGACCGTCGCTGTATGCTCCGTCGCTGCGAAACGTGGCAACTTCGGTAAGTATTTCGTCGTCCCCACAGCCGCCTACAACCAGCACCACGCCAAATTGCGCTCCGACGGCAAAGGTCCGCGGAAAGGTCGCGAGCACGAGGTCCGGCGTGGCGCTGGTGGCAACGTCAAAATCCAAAGGATCGCGGCCGAGCAGCAAGTCCCGCACGCATCCGCCGGCAAGATATGCGTCATGCCCTGCGGCGCGCAACTGCTCGACGATTCGCGTCGCCGCTTCCTGCTTCGCCAACGCGGGGATGGATTGTTTGCCGACTGTCATGCGCGCTCTCTACGCAGCATCGAACGTGCTGCGCCTTTACCATGGTGACATGCATTCCACGGTTGCCACTAGTACCGGGTTGATCCTGGGCATCGAGAGTTCCTGCGATGAGACTGCCGCTGCCGTTGTTCGCACTGGCTCGGAGGTACTTTGCAACGTGGTCGCATCCCAGATCCGCACACATGCGCCGTTTGGCGGAGTGGTTCCGGAATTGGCTTCGCGAGAGCATCTCCAGAACATTGTTCCCGTGGTCCGCGCCGCGCTCGCAGAGGCCAAATGCAGCTTCGAGCAGTTGGATGCAATTGCCGTCACGGAAGGCCCCGGACTTGCCGGCGCGTTGCTGGTCGGCGTGATGTACGCGAAGGGGCTGGCGTTCGCACTCGACAAACCTCTGATCGCTGTTAATCATCTGGAAGGCCATATCCATGCGGTTTTGCTTGAGGCGAAAAAATACGGAGAAGCACTGGCGCTGCCCACGCTCGCTCTGGTTGTCTCCGGCGGCCACACGCATCTATATCTGGCGGACGAACGCGGTGGAACGTGGCGATACAAAAATATCGGCAAAACGGTGGACGATGCCGCCGGAGAAGCTTTCGATAAAGTTGCCAAACTGCTGGGACTCGGTTATCCCGGCGGACCTTGGGTCGACTGGCTGGCGCGGCACGGCGATGCTCGCGCCGTACCGTTCGGCCCCATCACCGTAAAGCAGAAGCCATATAGAGCGCAACAGCAGCAGAGTCCACGATTTTTATTTTCCTTCAGCGGCTTGAAAACGGCGGTGCTGCGCTACGTGCAGCTCCATGACATGGCGCAGACCATTGCAGCGCGCAGAAATGCCCTGTCGCAGATCGTCGACGCAAAACCCTCTGACGCGCTGCCGCTGTGCGACACAGAAACGTTGAATCTGATCGCGTCGTTTCAGCACGCGGTGGTGGAAGACCTGGCGCGAAAAGCGTTCGCGGCGGCGGAAACATTCCATTCGGCCGGCATCGTAGTTTCAGGCGGCGTGGCGGCCAACCGGGAACTCCGCCAGCATTTCCTTGCCGAGAGCCGCAGACGCGCCCTTCCAATTATATTTCCCTCGCTGGAGCTTTCCACCGACAACGCCGCAATGATCGCCGCGGCTGCGTGGCCGAAGTTCGTCGCCGGCGATTTCGCGACGGAAATCCTGACTGCGGAGCCGTCGTTGGCACTTGGGTAGACTGCTTTTATTTTGGCCGTTTGCCGGTACCCCGTACAATCAGAAATTGCATGTCCCTTCGCCTCTATAACACGCTCAGCGGCCAGATTGAAGAGCTGTCGCCGCAGCCCGGCCAGCCGCTCGGCATGTATGCGTGCGGGCCCACGGTATACGACTACGGCCACATCGGCAACTTTCGTACATTTATCCACGTAGACTTACTGCGACGTTTTCTTAAGCTGCAAGGGATGCCGTTGCGCCACATCATGAACATCACCGATGTGGATGACAAAATCATGGCGAAAGCCGCCGCGGCCGGCAAATCAATTGGCGATTACACAGCCAAGTATGAAGCGGCATTCCTTGAAGACCTGAATGCGCTGGGCATCGAACAGCCGGAGTTTCTGGCGCGCGCCACGGAAAATATTCCAGTCATGGTAAAGCTGATTCAAAGACTGGTGGAACGCGGCAGCGCGTATCGCGGAGAAAACGGCTCCTATTATTTCCGCATCGCGAGCTTTCCCGGGTATGGCAAGCTCTCAAAAAAAGACCTGGCCGGAATGGAGGACGGAGCGCGAGTCGATGTGGACGAATACGACAAAGACAGCGCACGCGATTTTGCCTTGTGGAAGGCGGCGAAGCCCGGGGAATTTCATTGGGACACGCCTCTGGGGCCGGGCCGGCCGGGCTGGCACATCGAGTGCTCTGCAATGGCGACAGAATATCTAGGCGAAACCTTCGATCTGCACACCGGAGGCGAAGACCTGATGTTTCCGCATCATGAAAATGAGATCGCGCAGTCGGAGTCGGCAAGCGGAAAGACTTTCGCGCGCCACTGGATGCATATCCGCTTCCTTCTGGTAGAAGGCAAGAAGATGTCGAAATCGCTCGGCAACTTCTATACATTGCGCGACCTGCTGCTGCGCGGCTACAAGGCTTCCGCGATTCGCTTTCTGTTGACCTCGGTCCCCTACCGCAATCAGTTGAACTTCACGTTCGAAGGCCTTACGGAGTCGACCAATGCCGTCGAGCGCCTGCGCACTTTTGTCGAACGACTGCGCAAGGGCGGATTTTCTGCCGGCATGAATACGTCGCTTCTGGAGGCCACGGAACGCGCGTCAAAAAACTTCATCGACTCGCTGGAAGACGATTTGAACACAGCCGAGGCGCGTGCGGCGGTTTTCGAGCTGGTGCGCCAGGCAAATTCCAGCGCCGATCGCGACGAGCTGAAACAGGAAAATGTGCAACCGATTCTCGATCTGCTGGCGCGCTTCGACCAGGTTTTCGCTGTGCTGGAAGATCGCGACGATGACGTGACAAGATTTGCGCTGGACTGGGCCGCAAGGGAAGGTCGATTGAACGACGCATCTGCGGATGTGATCGGGCGATATTCACTGACGGAAGATGAAATTGAGCGGCGAATCGCGGAGCGTAATGCGGCCCGCAAGGCGCGCGATTTTGCGCGCGCCGATGCCATCCGCGCAGAGCTTTCCGGCAAGGGAATTCTGCTCGAAGACAGCTCGGACGGCGTGCGCTGGCGCAGAAAATAGACGACTCTCCGCTGCGCAATCCCTCGATTCAGTCACTAATTGCGGCAACCGGGTGAACCGGTCTGCGTCGCGACAGACGTTCGCGCACGATGCGGCCTGCTCGCTCTAAATCCGGTGGATCGATAAACAGCACATACGCGGCCAGAACGTCCCACTGGAACATCGGGATGTTCAGGGAGTATTCAAGGCACAAATGGAACAGCAAACCCAGCAACAGCAGCGGATATCGAAATGGCCGGAACCAGATAAGAACGCCCAGGCAGAATTCGAGGACCAGCGTTGACCAGGTCCCAAGCTTCAAGAACCAGGTCTGCTGGACCCACGCGGGTAGAGGGAAGCGCTCGATTGCATGCATGTGAAACACGTAGAAAAGGGCGGTCCCATTCAGCCATGGAGCGCCTTTGATCTTCCATAAAAATGCAGCAAAATATAGCAGGGCCAGCTCAAACTGAATCATCCGCTGCGCCCACGGAG
>JBOGLY010000106.1:0-8480 GCA_050746425.1 Acidobacteriaceae bacterium | reverse complement strand
TTGGGTCTTGAAGACGAAAAATTTGTATCCGAGATAGGCGACTGTGATATTCAGCAGGCTGGAGAACACGGCCGCCAGGATGTAACCGAAACGCAACCTGGGCATAAGCAAGGCCGTAAAAAGGGCATAGGTGCTGTATCCGAATAAGGTGTTCCACGCGCCCACCATCAAATATCGCGCAAACTGTCCTGGCGGAATATGGCTGATCAGTTTTAAACGCTTGTGCATGAAAATGTCGGGTGAGATCTGGCCCACGGCTTTCCCCAGGGATTGTTTCCGACCAGGCCGCCGCCCACCCGTGGATTGGCCTCCGCCCCTCGTTTTCAATTCCTGCAAGGCTCTCCGCTCAACTTTCAGCTTCTGCTGGCGCGATTTTCCCGATTTGGGGACATCATTGTCGGCCGGTCGCTGACAGGCAACATCTGAATGATAAATTGGTTACTAAACCTTTATGAGCGTCGCGGGCCGAGTGACCATCGGAATTCCGACCATCAATCGCAGCGAACTCGCTTTGCGGGCAATTCGCAGCGCGCTCGATCAAACGTACCGAGACATTGAGGTGATTGTATCGGACGATGCATCGACCGATGACACCGTCAAGCGAATCCGTGAAATTCACGATCCGCGTCTGGTCGTGTTCGAGCAAAAGCAGCGGCTCGGCCTTGTCGGTAATTTCGATTTTTGCCTGCGTCGCGCGACCGGAGAATTTTTTCTTCTGCTCGGCGATGACGATCTTCTATTACCCACGGCAATCGAGCGCCTAAGCAGTCCTTATTTATTCCCGGAATTGTGGGTCGATCCCAAATCGATCGGTGTGGTCTGGTGCCCATGCCAGATTGCCGATGCCAGAGACGCTCAGTTCTGGACCACCGAAGCCGGGCCTGAAGTGGAGTCCGTCGCGTCGCTGTTGGTGGAGTTGTTCGCGGGCAATCGCGGACCGCGTTTGAGCAGCATTCTGCTGCGGACCCAGGATGCCATCGCTGCCGGGGGATATCAAAGCAAGTATGGAGACCTGTGCGATATCGGAAACTGGGGCCGCGCCGCTCTTCTGCACGATTATGCCATCTGCATCCCGGAGCCGCTGGTGCAATACACCAATCACCAGGGAAGCACCACCAGCCAGTCGGCGGTGCGGCAATGGCAGCAATGGGCGCGGGTGGTCCATGCCGATCTGCTGGCCAGCGCGCGGACCTGCGCCGATGGCAAGGCTGCGCGGCAACTGCACGGCGCGAAAAACAATTTCGTCAGCGGCATCACCCTCACGGTTCTGATCCAGACCATTGGCAAGACAGGCTGGATTCGCAACGCATTTCGCGAATCGCTGCGTTCTCCGGGCGCGATCTTTACGCCATATATGTTGCGAAGATTGCTGCGAGATGGCCGCAAGGTGCTGACCGTGCGGCGCAGTGCGAGAGCAGCGCAACCCACTGCGCCGACACCCCGCAGCCGAGCTGATTCGCATCCGGTGGAGAAAGTTTCTTAACCGATCTTCCCTCCTTGATTTTCTAAATCGGCCATAACAGAACGTTTTTTCGCAGCCTATTTAAATCGTGTGAATTTTGACTTTCGGACCCGTTTCTTGAAGCTTTTTAGAGGCCTGCTACGTCTCAATTACTAAGACGTAATACCCCGACTAAAAAGGAAACGGTCTGTGGCTCATTCACGCTTTCGGATTTCTGCGCTATTTGCTTTGCCTCTTCTCTTCGCTTCAACACTTTTCGGACAACAGGCTACCGGAAATCTGCGCGGCGTCGTTGCCGACCCCACGGGGGCGATCATCCCCGGGGCTTCCATCGTCCTCTCTGGCAACGGCAAAACGATGACCACCACCAGCGGTGGAACTGGTTATTACCACTTCAACGGCGTACCCCAGGGCCAATACACGATCGACACGACGATCCAGGGCTTCACCCCTTTTGAGTCGAAGGGCGTGTCGGTGGTCGCCGGAACAACCAAGACGCTGAATATTTCCATGACCATTGCAACGGAGCAGCAGCAGGTCCAGGTGAGCGCCGAAAGCTCCACCATCGACACGTCTCCAACATCGAATGCAAGCGCACTGGTCATCAAAGGCAAAGACCTGGACGCGCTCTCCGACGATCCCGATGAACTGGCGAGCGAACTGCAGGCGCTGGCCGGACCCTCCGCCGGGCCGAACGGCGGCCAGATTTACATCGATGGATTTTCCGGCGGGCAAATCCCGCCGAAGTCCTCAATCCGCGAAATCATCATCAACCAGAATCCTTTTTCCGCAGAGTTCGATCGGCTGGGCTATGGTCGCATTGAGATTCTGACTAAGGCGGGCACCGGCCAAATGCATGGCCATGCTTACTCACGCGGCAATTATTCCGGATTCAACGCGCAGGACCCGATTCTGAACTCCAACCTGCCGCCGGGCGCGCCGCGGCTGCAAGAGCCGGACTACTATTCTTATTTTGTTTACGCCAACATCGGCGGTCCAATGACAAAAACGACGTCTTATTTCGGCGATATCTTCAGTCGCCACAATGAGGATGTAAACATCGTCGACGCCATCGACCCGGCCAGCGTCACGCCATCCAATCCGAGCGGAACATTTCTCAATGAATCCGTCAACAATCCAAGCTCTCGCATCGACACCAGCCCGCGGTTCGACTTTCAGCTTGGTCAATCGAATACGCTCACTCTGCGCTACGAGTTTTATCATGCTGCATTCACCAACGGAGACGTCGGCGAGCAAGCGCTTCCCGAGCAGGCCGAGAACGGACATAACGAGGAGAACACGCTTCAGGCCGCCGACTCGCTCGTGCTCAACAAGAACTACGTCGACAATATCCGCTTCCGATATCGCCGCATTCGCAACAACCAAGCGGCACAGTTCACGATGCCGAGCGTCTCTGTTTCCGGCGCGTTTACCGATGGCGGCAACAGTTCTGGCGCGACCCGCGACAACCAAGACGACTACGAAGTGCAGGACTATTTCACCGGCTCTGAGGGCCGCCATGCACTGAACTTCGGCGGACGTCTGCGCGCCTATCGCGATGCCAACTACAGCGATGCCGGCACCAACGGATCTTATACGTTTGCCAGCCTTCCCAACTACATCGCGCGCACTCCGCAAAAATATTCGGTGACGGTGGTGAACAACAACCAGTACACCGCTCGAGCCATTCCGTTCGATTTTGCGCTGTTCTATCAGGACGATTTCGCGATCAATCGTAAATTTACTTTCAGCTACGGCCTGCGCTGGGAAACGCAGAACGAAATTCACGATAAGAGCGATTTCGCGCCCCGCCTCTATCTTGCTTATGCGCTTGGGCACAGCAAAAGCAAGCCGAAGACCGTGGTGCGCGCCGGCTATGGATGGTTCTATCAGCGGTTTACCATTCCTAACGGCTCTTACGGGACTCCCTATATCACGCAGACAATTCGCCACAATCTCCCGGCGCCTGGAGGTGTGTCGAATCAGCAGATTTATACCGTCACCGATCCCACCGGCTACACCGAAACCAGCCCTGGGAATCCGGTAAAGCCGGCGAACCCAACTTCCTCGACATCCGCACCAGTCTATTGGACGATCGCGCCGAACTTCCACGCCTCGGTCGATATGCAAGGGGCGATCGGCGTCGATCGCCAGATCGCGAAAGGCGTAACCGGCAACGTGACCTATATTTACAGCCGCGGAGTGCACGATTATCTAAGCAACAACACCAGCGCGCCATTTTTCGACGGTGCCTCCAACACCTATCCAACCACGCCGCTGGTCGCGCCAAGTTCCAACGTATATCAGTTCCAGTCCGGCGGGGTTTACCGGGAAAACCAGATCATCGCTACCGCTAACGCGAGGTTGAAGCGCTACAGCTTTTTCACCTATTACACGTATAGCAATGCGAAGTCCGATACCGGCGGCGTCAGCAGCTTTTCGATGAACGCGCACGATCCCGGCCAGGATTACGGGCGCACCGATTTCGCGGTCACAAACCGTTTTCTGATTCTCGGCGACGTCGATCTTCCGTATGCGATTTCGTTTGCTCCTTTCTTCGTCTACAAGTCCGGCAATCCGTACAACATCAGCACCGGCAGCGACCTTACGGCGAACAACCAGTTCAATGCGCGACCGGCGTTTGCTCCCGCAGCGGATTGCCCGGTCGGCGCAACCCCGACGCGCTACTATCCCACGCAATATGGTTGTCTGGACAACAATCCAGTAGGCACAAATGAAAAGATCATTCCCTACAATCTTGGCACCGGGCCGGCGAATTACAGTTTGAATTTACGGGTGGCCAAAGTGATCGGATTCGGTCCAAAGCTGAAGAGCGCGCACGGAGGCCCTGGCTATCATGGACACAGCAGCGGTCTGAGAGGTCGCGGCCTGAGCGGAAATTCAGGCGGACCAGGACGCCTTGATGTCGCCGTTCCGCGCAAATACAGCCTGACTCTGTCGGCGTTTGCGCAGAACGTTATGAACCGGGAAAACCTCTCCCCGCCCAATGGAACTTTAGGGTCGCCGTTTTTCGGCAAATCGACATCGCTCGCAGGCGGCTTCTTCGGACCATCCACTTCCGGCAATCGCAGCATCTTCCTGAGCGCCGGAATCAATTTCTAGGCGGATTGAGAATCTTTCGAGAATCTGGGATAAAGGTGTTGTCATCCCGACCGGACCCTGAGATAAGTCGAAAGGGAAGTGGAGGGGCCTGCTGTCATTGGCTCTGCGATTGCGGCTTTGTCGCCTGAAGCGATTGCCGCGGCAGGCGAACGATAAATTCCGTCTTGCCCGGCTCCGACTCAAAACGAATGTCGCCGCCAAAATGCCTGGTGACGATCTTGTGTGCGATGCTTAGCCCGAGACCAGTGCCCAACCCTTCAGCTTTACTGGTGAAGAACGGCTCGAAAATATGAGGGCGAGTCTCCGCGGGAATGCCACCGCCATCGTCGCGAATGCCGACGAAAATGTCTGGTCCTTCAACCCACGTGCGCACCGTAACGTGCCCTTTCTGTGGCGCCGCATCGATCGCGTTGTCGAGCAGGTTCATCCACACTTGAGGCAGTCCTGTCGCCGCCGACTCCAGGACGGGTACATCGGGGCTGAAGACTTTCGCAACGTGAATCTCTTTGTGGCGTATTTTGTGCCCCAGGATCATAAGCGAGCTTTGCAGGCTCTTGTGAATGTCGGTCGCCTGGCAGCACATCTTCTCCGCATAGGAGTAATGCTTGACGGCCATCGCCAATTCCGTCACACGCGTGATGCTCTCCTCGATCGTGTCGAGTTGCTGAACGCTGGTTGTCAGCGCTTCCAGCCATTCAAAAATGTCGGTAAGCGTGGACGGGCGGAAACTCGCGCGAAGGCATTCCAGCTTTTCCGCCGTCAGCCCCATTCCCACCAATGGCGGGGCCAGTTTCCACGGGTCTTCGACGCCCGCATTCTCCAACCATTCAGCCAGGGATTCTTCCGCATCCGCCTGCTCCAGCGAATTGACCGCGATTGTATTCCGCGGTTCTAAGACCTGTCGCTGCAGATCGGCAATGCAATCCAGTTCGTTCGCCTGAAGACCGATGCGGCAGTTGCGAAGGCCCAACTCCTGAAGGCGGATAAGGCTTTCCCGAAGTTGAGTGCTGGCACGCTTGGCGGCGCTGCCTGGGTTGTTCAGCTCATGCATCAGCCCCGCGGCCATAGTACCGAGTGAAGCCATCTTCTCCCGCTGCAGCAACATCCCTTGCAGGCCCTGCTGCCGTGCAGTCAAATTGGCCAGTACCCCTTTGCGCACGCCAGGACACGTGGTCATCAAATACCAGAAGGACTCTTCATCGACGCGCAGCAACCGGCTGGGCTCGGTCATGGTGCATTCCACGCGGCTGGACGAGCCGGTCAGCAGCGGCACTTCTCCAAACGTTTCGCATCCATGATGTACGGCCAGCGGTCTACGCGTTCCATCCGGTTCCACGTATTCGGCACGCAAAGCTCCTTGCAGCAAAATCCAGAAGAAGCGATTCGCTTGCTCCTGACCCAGAACGCACTCGCCGGCTTCCGCATCGATCAACTCCGCGCGCTGCAAACATTCCTGCGTCTTCGCATCAAGGCTCGCGAACAAGGGAATGCAGCGCACCTCCGTCAGCAGTTCCTGCTGCTTGGCTGCGGCCAAATCGGCGAATTTTCCCACATTCTTCATGAAACTAAACCTAAGCAGAACTCGGTGCGCTTCATCGCGACCAATCTAAACATTTTCCAGATACTGATGCACAAACTGCACGGCTATTGAGCCTTGTCCCACAGCCGAAGCAACCCGTTTTACGCTTCCAAACCGAACATCTCCCGCCACGAATATTCCAGGGACGCTGGTCTCCAATAAATACGGTGGCCGGTCGAGTGTCCAGCGGAATCTATCGGTCGCGTGCAGATCCGGACCAGAAAGAACAAATCCTTTGCCGTCCCGCAAAACCGTTTCCGGCAGCCAATCCGTCTTTGGCTCGCCTCCGACAAAGATAAACAACGCTGATGCGCTCTCCTCAACTTCACCGGCGGGTGTTTTGAGACGCACGGCCTGCAGATGCGAGTCGCCACAAGCGTCCAGAACTTCTGTCTTTGTACGCACATCAACATTCGGAAGCTTGTGAATTTGATCGATCAAATATCGCGACATGCCTTTCTCCAGCGAATCCGCCCGCACCAGCAGTATCACCTTGCTCGAATAACGGGCGAAATGCACGGCCGCCTGGCCCGCGGAATTGGCCCCTCCGACGATCATGACAGTTTCATCTTTGCAACTGATCGCCTCGGTCAGCGCCGCTCCGTAATAAACGCCCGCCCCGGTCAACCGTTCCAGGCCGCCGTTTTTCAGCTTGCGATAATCGACGCCCGTTGCGATCAAAACGGTATGGCAGGCGATTTGATCGCCACCCGACAATTGGATGAAGTGATATTGACCTTCGGTGCGGATTCCTGTTGCCCGCTGCGATAAAAATTCCGCCCCGAACCGCGTCGCCTGGATGGTCGCCCGGCGCGCCAGGTCTTCTCCGCTCAGCCCGGCTGGAAATCCCAGATAATTCTCAATCCTCGAACTGCTCCCGGCCTGGCCACCCGGTGCCGCCGGTTCAATGATCAGCGTCTTTAACCCCTCGGATGCGCCATAAACGGCGCCTGCGAGACCTGCCGGCCCCGCGCCCACAATGGCCAAATCATAGAAATCGTGTTCCGCCTGGGTCCGCAAGCCCACCTTTTCCGCCAGCGCGGAAATCGCTGGCTCAACCAGCGCCTCTCCGCCAGGGAAAAGGACCACTGGCAGCTTGCCGGGATCAAGATGGTACTCGGCCAATAGCCGGGAACTCTCGCTCCTGGCCTCCGCGTTCTTTCCGGGTACACCGTCTCCATCGGCAGAACCATTGCCGGCAGCAGCAGGCATCGCCTCCTGCCCTGGGTCGAGCCATTGGTAGGGAACGTGATTGCGCGATAAAAACTCGCGAATCTGGTGACCCGCCGGCAACCACCGTGAGCCGATCACCCGCAGTCCCTCGAATGGCGGCCGGTAATCGCGGCTCCATGCTTCGAGCAAATCGTCGAGCACGGCATAGAGCCGCTCCTCTGGCGGGTCCCACGGCTTGGTCAGGTAGTAGTGAATCTTGGCGGCATTGATGGCTCGAATCGCTGCTTCTGTATCTGCGTACGCGGTCAGCAGGACGCGCTTGGCAGCGGGTACCAGCGCGATGCTTTTTTCCAGAAACTCCACGCCGGACATCCCCGGCATTCTCTGATCGGAAAGCAGCAGGGCGATGGCCTCGCCTCGCTTTTTCAGCTCAGCACAAACGTCCAGTCCAGACTGGCCGGAGTTGGCGCGGACGATCCGATAGCGGCTCCCATAGTGGCGGCGCAGGTCCTGCACCAGCGCCTCCAATACACTGATGTCGTCGTCAACTGTCAAAAGTACTGGTTTTCTCATAGATATCTGGTTCCTGCATGATTACTAATTTCTAAAAATAGAACGGAGGGTGTTAATCAGTTCCAAAACGGGCTTACAGAAGAAAATTTGCCATGTTCAATGTGGGAAATTGCCTCAAAACGCGTTACCCTTGTCTTGCATCCCAGTGGTTGGCGATGAAACGCCCTTCAGACTGGATGCGGATTGACTGTGCTCGATGCAAGACTGCTTCACTGGCGATGCCTTGATTCCAGCCTGCCCCGTTCCAACGGAAGCAGGAGTTCGCACCAAAGTACTGGCAGTTCAGTTTCTGGGATCTCTGCCGATACAAGAAATAGAACACGCTCATTTTTTGTTGCTCTTCTCGGCCCCGTCCTGCCCGCCAGCCGTTTTCTGACTGAGGCCAGGACCAGAATCGGAAGAAAGTACTTGTGTGGGAACTCATAATTATGACAAAGATCATCCTTGCCGATAACCAATCCATTTTTCGAGCCGGTATAGCCAAAACCCTCGCGTTGCAAGACGATATCCGCATTGTTGCGCAATGCATGGACAGCGAGCGGCTATTGCAGGCGGTACGAAGCTTTCGCG
>JBOGLY010000105.1:0-8480 GCA_050746425.1 Acidobacteriaceae bacterium | reverse complement strand
GTAGGAGCATGAAAGAGCGCTTGCCCCTGGTACGCTGCCGCCCACTGTGGCCCGGTGATGTAGTACTTTTTGCGAGTTTCCGGAGAATAACTCCCGCCACACGCAGTTAACAGTCGTTCCACTATGGATTGTTGGTGATCGCGGTGTCTGTGTTCTGTGATTGCGTCTGCCATAAGCTCGTATCTCCTATGCGAAAATAGAAACCTAGCTCTCAGGTGCTTTCAGGCACCGGATGATCTGCCGATGGGATATCATGGGTGAAGCCAGGGGCGCCAGCAATGCGATGATCTAACGCGGCGGTTCCACCCAAATCTCCCGCCTCATCGAGACCCTTGAGCAGCAAATGGAGAAAGATCAGGCCACCGTAAGCTCTCCACTTGGTCAGAACCTTCTGCGTACGCTCATAATCGAGTCTGGTTCTAAGATGTAGCCAGCGTTCCAGGCCGTTTCTGGCACCAACGTCGTCTCCGGGAAATACGCTGATTCTTCTGAGACCACGAAGCAATATATATTCCGCAGTCCACCGTCCTACACCGCGCAACGCGATCAATCGTTCCACACATTGCTGATTGTCGAGTCGGTCAAGCTCTTCCAGATCGAGATGCCCAGCGCCAATGGATTGTGCTGCCTCAATCAATGCTCTCGCTTTACTGCCGCTATATCCCAGGGCTCTGAGGTCGGCTGGATCCAGACTGGCCAGATCAACGGGCCGAGGGAAGGCATATCTGCCAGGGTCGAAGCGCAAGCCGCATCTTTCGGCGAGTCGATTGAGGAAAATGATCCCGGCTGTCAGACTTAGCTGCTGGCAGGTGATCCCATTGACCAGTGCTTCAAAGACCGTAGCGAAGCGCGGAGGCTTGAATCCGCGAAAGCGCGTTGCCAGCTCGTGCAGACGGGCGTCCCGGGAGGAAAATTCGTAGAACTCGCAGAGGTCCTCTCTAAACCCCAACAATCGCTCCAGGGAGCATATCGCTGTTTGCTTTGTCTCGGGAGGGATATGTGTGGCAGTCACGGTAACATCTAGCATTTTCTCTCGCTGGGTTACGGCAACCAGCATCGACTTGTCACGAATGGCCAGGACTCGGCAGTAAGTCGTTCCGTCCCATGCGTCCACCGCGTTCATGGATCGGCGCCGTAACGCCCACACTGTCAGATCCAACCGAAACGGCGCCAACGGTCGGACAGAAAAGCGAATCGAGTGAAGAGGTAATTGCGCCATAATTCATTTCCTATGTAAATGACGTCTTAAGAACTCCTTGAGTGCAACGGCATTGTTGTGTTCCGTATCGTGCGAGCTGTAAATCAAGGCGATAGTCCCATGGCGTGCGGCTTCCACGATGGGCCGCCACGCCTCCGGATTGGCCTCAAGTTCGGCGTGGTAGCGGCGCCGAAACTCATCCCACTTAGCCGGATCGTGGCTGAACCACTTCCGTAGCTCCGTACTGGGGCCGACGTCTTTAAGCCAGCCGTCGATTTTGAGTGACTCCTTCTTCACCCCGCGTGGCCATAGCCGTTCGACCAGCAGACGGGTGCCGTCCGTGTCACTCTCTGCGTCATAGACGCGCTTGATATTAATCATGACAAACCTCGCGTGAACATATCTGATCTTGCATGGATCACAAATGGCAAAAGTGCTTGCAAGCCCGAGCTATACCTTCGTCGCTTTCTGCCTACTACAAGCTTCCTCTTCCATGGCAACCGCACGAGGAAATAGAAGATTATCTTCGAAATGAATGTGTTGTTGCATATCGCGATCGAAGGCTGCCAAGCCATAGTAAAGGGAGGTATACAGGTCGCAGGCGTCGGCAGGCGGTGTGTAGTTGTTGCTGAGTTCGCGAATCTGGTGGATTTCGTCATCGGTTTTGACGTGTTCAAGGACCATCATCCGGATCGGATTCTCCACCGTGCCGAAAGGTGGCCAGGAAACTTGAGCCTCCTGGGCAACGGCTTCTTCGACGCGCGCAATGTATGGGAACAGCGTTTGTTCCTCTTTCAGCAAATGCATCGAGAGGTCTCGACTCATCTTAAAAAATAGGTCCTGAATGCGTTTCAGCTCAGGGTGGTCCTTTCCGTGCTTGTCAATAACCTCCTTGAAGAGAGGGTGGAAGCGGGTCACTTCTTGCCGGCAGAAGGCATGATGTGCTTGAACGATGTGCTCCATCAGGCTAGCTAGCGATCGGTCGCTCCAGTCCTCTGGCAGGTTTTTGGAATCCGTATTCATGCCATCTCCTTTATTGTGTGGTGTCAGGCGGCGGCAACACCGGCTGCCGATGGCGGGAACCGAGGAACGCGAGCAGCGCGGACAATTGCTCTGAAGTCAGATTGCCGGTGTAAGACGGCATATTGGTTCCGCCGCTGTAAATGCGCGTCGTAATTTGAGCGGGCGTCAAGAAATCACCCGCATAGGTAAGGTCAGGGCCTCGGATACCGCCATAACCCGACACCTTGTGACAGTACTCACATCCCTTGTTGTGAAACACTATCGCGCCTTCGGCGATAGGTCCAGTTGTTGTGCCAACAACCTCGGCGGGAAGCGGTGGGGCGTTCATCCGGGGCGACCACGGCGCGATCTTACCGACCTCGCCATAGTACCCAATCATAAATAGAATGATCCCCACGATGGCGAACGACCATGGACGCCGCAGCGGACTGCGCTGGCCTTTGCCCGCCACAAACGGGAGCAGAATCAGCGCTGCTCCGAATAGTATCGGCCCCCAAACCATGACCAAACCTTCCGACCACTTTGGGATCAGGGAAAGGATGGCGTAGTACCACAGAAAATACCACTCGGGACGCGGCGTGGCCTGGACAATGGTTGGATCGGGCGGTTTTCCCAGCGCTGGAGGGCCTATGACAATTGCGAGCGCCACGACCGTCAAGACCACCAGAAACCCAAAAACTACATCGCGCCAGGCAGCGTCCGGCCAGAATGGCTGCCCATCGCGGGCCAGCAACGCGTGATACCAGGGGCGGTAGGTTTTCGGATCGACCGGGCGACTGGTTTCCGGGGGTTCGGAGATACCGTTATGGACAACGAGATAGAGGTGGAACGCCACCAGCAGGAAGATGAGTCCAGGAATGAAAAAGACATGGGCGGCGTAGAACCTACTCAAGGTGGCGCCGCCCACGGTGTTTCCCGCCAGGATGAAATGTCCCAGCCAGTTCCCGATGACCGGCACCCGCCCTGCCTGCTCAGCCGCAATCAACACGGACCAGAAACCCGTCTGGTCCCAACGCAGCAGTTGACCGGTAAATGCCATTAGCAACGTCAACACCAACAGAGCGACACCGGTAAGCCAATTCACCTGGCGCGGGTACTTATAGGACGCCATCAGATAGACGCGAATAGCGTGCAGGCCAATCAAGATGATCATCGCCGACGCGCCGAAGGAATGAATGCCTCGGATGATGTTGCCGAAGTGCGTCCCGGTTATAAATTGAAGGGTGCTGTATGCTTGGCCGGAAGATGCAACGTAACCGGTCGCGAGCGCAGTCCCCGTGACCACCTGGATAAGGAAGACGATAAGGGTCGCGCTGCCCAGCACGTAAAACCATGCGGACTTGCGCGCCTTGGGAACTGGATGGTCCAACAGCGGACCTAATAGGGCGGAAACGCCAGTCACGTCGTCGAACCATATCCAGACCCGTTTGAGAACTCGCATGCGTTTCCCCTCCGGTTTAGGTAGATATTGAAACTGGCGTGGTCAGGATCTGGACCATATCGTCGGCGATCCGCACCGGATAACGATTCAACGGTTTTGGCGGAGGCCCGGACGCCACCTGCCCATTGGCATAGAAGACTCCGCCGTGACAAGGGCACATGAACAGGTTGGCGGTCGCGAGCCAGCGGACGGGACAGCCGAGATGGGTGCAAATCATAGAGAATGCTATAAATTGCCGATCGTCGACACGGCGAAGCCAGGCCGCGGTTTGGGCGGTCACTCCAGACCAGGGCAGGGGCGACGGATCCGGGAACGACACATTCACGGTAGAGCCAATCGTAAAATCGTCGAGTTTGCCCACAGTCCGCCATATTTGGGGCGTTTTCCGCAAGCCCAGCAGGAAGGCAACGCTCGGCACCGCGATGAGGGCCGCGCCGATCGAGCCTAGTCCGATACTGAGGCGGGTTAGGAATTTGCGCCGGTCGATTTCCGTGCGCGGCTGCGTTACAGCCTTGGGTGCGGGATTCTCGTTCATCGGGTGATCTCCTTCGAGTAAAGGCCTGTCTGTGCTGGCCGGCGGTTCCAGATCACCACCTGGTGAGGGCGCCATAAATATTGAAGCGGAAACATAACCAGATGGACCAGGCGGCTGAATGGAAACAAGAGAATGACAACGAACCCCATCACAAAATGCAGCTTGACGAAGGCCGGAAGCGCGACCACCGTGCTCATCTCGGGATGGAGTGCCGCCAGCGACCAGAACCATGGAACGGCGGTATGCAGATACCACAAACCACCCCAGCGATCGAAGATAGCGATCGCGACGCCGCTCGCTATCTGGATCAGAAGCACAAGCAGAATTAAGCCATCCATGTAGGTGGTTGCCGCCTGAACCAGCGATTTCGGTGCGAGTCGCCGCATGATCAGCACGATCAATCCAAACAGCGTGTATAGGCCCAGCGCCATTCCAGTCACTTCCAGCACAAGGCGCCGTATCTCACCCCCGAGGAGCCACCCTGCCGCACCCGGAAGAAAGGCAGCCAAGAGGTGCGCCAGCAGGATCAGAACAAGTCCGTAGTGGAAAGGCACTGAGCCCCAAAAGAGCTTTCGTTTTTCCAATAGCTCGGAGGAAAGGCTGGAGTAGGTATAGGGCCTTCTGACATGGCGATAAATGCCGACTCCGATGGCCAGGACCAGCGCGATATACGGAAAGGCGATGAAAAGGAAATTATTCATACTGATTTTCCCAACAGGACTAACTACGACATTAGGCTTCCATCACTACTGCGGAGGCGATGAATGCCTCGTGCCTCTGCTGCAACAAACCTAACAACGCACTCAACGCGTGCTCATAAGGATTTTCGCTATCTTTGAGAACCTCGATCATCTTTGAAACCGCTGGAAGCAGACAATCCTCGATGAGGACAGGGCGTTCGTCCTCCGCTACATCGAGGAATCGCAGGATGAGAGCGATATGGTCTGCCAGTTCTATGCCCAGCGGAAGGCCCCGCGCGTCCATCCTCCCTTTCAGCTCTGCCAGAAAAGCTCCACGTCTGCCGTCATCGCCGAACAGATGATAGCCGAGATTCGGCGTGCATTCCGGACGCAGATCAAAGGCGTTCGTGTAAAGCTCCTGGAGCTGGCGGACGTCCTTCTGCGCGATCGCGGTTTGGAAGTCCATAAGCTGCGCTTGCGCATCCGGGGCATCCAGGGCAAGCTCGGCAAGGCAATCCTTAATTGTCTTCGCGATGGAACGCTGGGGATAATCGAGGATCTCGGCGAACAGTGAATAGACAGTCATGTCTCATAGCCCCCGTGTCGGCCAGTAGAGGGTGCCGACACCGCGCTTCTCCTGGTAGGCCTGCGTCTCGCCTCCCAATGCCTCCGGCTCGACGCCCATTTCGATAGCCTGTTCGCGCAAAAACGGAGGAACGACCATACGCTCCTGGTCTCCCGCAATCGCCGTCAGGTGGTAAATTCCCTCCACATCTTCGGGATTCAAATGCGCTTCTTCGATCGCCCGGCGGGCAGTCTCCATGGGAATATCGCCCACGCTTTCAGCGCGCTTGTAGATTCGCACGGCGATCAGCTTGCGGTAAACGGCAACTATTTCCGCCTCATCTCCGGCGGTAAAAAGGCTTGCCATATAACGCATGGGCAAGCGGGCGCTTTCAATGGAGCTGAAGAAGTCCGGATCCATTTCAAAATGGCCTTCCTGAGTCAAGGTGGCGGTCACCGGCAACAACGGCGGGATATAGAACAGCATCGGCAATGTCCGCCATTCAGGATGCAGAGGCAGCGCCATTCGCCACTGCTTCACATATTTGTAGACTGGAGATTTCTGCGCGGACTCCACAATCTTCAGATCGATGCCGCACTCAAGTGCCTGACGAATGACTTCCGGGTCGAACGGATCGAGAAGCATATCCCTCTGCGCCTCGACCAGCTCGGCCTCCGGCACGGATGCGGTTGCCTCGATGCGGTCGGCATCATATAAGACGACCCCGAGATAGCGAATTTTCCCGACGCAGGTGTGCATGCACGCGGGCGGCTCTCCCATTTCCATGCGCGGATAGCAGAGAATGCACTTTTCCGCTTTTCCGCTGTTCCAGTTGAAATACACCTTCTTGTACGGGCAGCCGGAGACACACATGCGCCAGCCCTGACACTTGTCCTGGCTCACCAGCACGATGCCGTCTTCTCCGCGCTTATAAATCGCCCCTGACGGACAGGCGGCAACGCAGCTTGGGTTCAGGCAGTGATTGCACATCCGGGGAAGGTAAAAGTACACCAGTTGCTGGAGTTCAAAGAATTTTTGCCGCTCTTCCTCGGTCATCGACTTCAGATTGGGATCGTTCGCCGCATAAATCTCGGAGCCGCTCATGGAATCGTCCCAATTGGGGCCGGCCTCGATGTCCATGTCGTCGCCCGTGATCATGGAGATTGGCCGCGCGACCGGTTGATCTTCGCCCAGTGGGGCATCGATCAGGTCTTTGTAACGATACGTGAAAGGATGGTAATAGTCGTCGAGCGTTGGCAGCTTTGGATTATAGGAAATGTTGGCCAGCTCTTTCTTTTTGCTGCCGAGCCTTAGGCGAAGCTTGCCGTCTTCCAGCACCCACCCGCCATCATATTGCTCCTGGTCTTCGTAGAGAGTCGGATATCCGGTGCCGGGCTTGGTCTCGACGTTGTTCCACCACATGTATTCCGTGCCCGGGCGATCGGTCCAGAGGTTTTTGCAGGCGAGGCTGCATGTATGGCAGCCGATGCACTTGTCGAGATGAAAAACCATCGAAACCTGGGAGCGAATATTCATGCTGTGTTCCTTCCTAATCCCACTTTGGCTTGCCTTCCAGCTTATGGACCATGACATAGGTGTCACGGTCCGTAGCCGGCGGCCCATAATCGTTGAAGCGATAACAATTGTGCGCGTAGCCGCCCGCCATCAGCACGGGCTTCAGTCGCATTCGAGTGACGCTGTTGGTTCCCCCACCGCGCCGATTGTTGCGGATCGGAGACTTGGGAAACGAAATCGTCCGTTCCGGCGCATGATAGAAGATACAAAGCCCGCGCGGGATCCGCGCACTCACGACCGCGCGGGTCACGATCACGCCGTTGTCGTTGTACGCTTCCACCCAGTCGTTATCCAGAACGCCAATCTCGGCCCCGTCTTTGTCGTTCAACCAGAACGGCTCGACACCGCGAGAAAGAGTGAGCATCCGCAGGTCGTCGTAATACGTGGAATGAATATGCCATTTTCCATGAGGCGTGATGCAGCCCAGCGTGATCGATTTGCCGACCGGCTTGCTCTCGACGAGGTGGCGGCTGTCTTCGAGTGAGATACGAGGTTTGAATGTGGGGCACGACTCGCCGAAAGCGCGATAGGCTTCATGATCCTGATACAACTGCTGGCGTCCGGTGAGGGTGCGCCAGGGAATGAGGCGCTCGACGTTGGTGACGAAGCCGCTGTATGCCCGACCATTGTTCACAATACCCGACCAGCATGGGCTGGTCAGAATGCGGCGAGGCTGCCGGGAAAGATCGGAGAAGCTACAACGGGCGCTTCGAGTACCCTCCGCCAAGTCCGCAAGCGGAAGACCCACTTGTCGCTCCCGATCCTTGAACCCGCGGTAAGCAACTTCTCCGTTCGACTCCGGGGCGAAGAAAAGCACTGCTTCCGCCGCGTGCTCCGCATCGACCAGGGATGGATACTGCTGGCCACCCCACTCATAGGACGGGACGAGTTTCGCGAACTCATCGTACAGGTCGGCGACATGCATCTCGACGCCGTGGTCCTCCACTCCATGTTCCTTGATCCCAGGGCCGAGCGAATTGAAGCGATGCGCCAGGTTGACGTAATCGCGCTCGACGATCGTAAAGTGGGGCATGGTTTTGCCGGGAATCGGTTCGCACTCGCCCTTGGACCAATCTCGCACTTCCGGCTGGGCAATCTCATCCTGGGTGTCGTGCAGCAGCGGGGTCGCCACCAGGTCTCGGAAAGGCCCAGGAAAATGCGTCTGCGCCAGTTCGCTGGTCTTTTCCGCAAGTGCTCGGAAAATGTCCCAATCGCTCCGCGATTCCCAGCACGGAGGCACTGCTGCTCCCAAGGGGTGAAAGTAGGAGTGGAGATCGGTGGTGTTGAGGTCGTTCTTCTCGTACCAGCTCGTTGCCGGCAGGATGACATCGGAGTAGAGCGCCGAGGTATCCATGCGGAAGTTCAAGTCGACAACCAGATCCATCTTGCCTTGCGTCGAGGCTTCCCGCCATTGCACCTCCTGCACGGACTCGTGCGCGACCTCCTCGGCGATCGCGTTGGAA
>JBOGLY010000104.1:0-8482 GCA_050746425.1 Acidobacteriaceae bacterium | reverse complement strand
GTCTTCCATGATCGGCTTCGCTCCCCGACCATCGTGGGTGACGCTTGCGCTGCCGACAACAGTGAAGGCGAGACGAGTGGGCCGCATGCGTGCGTCCTTCAGCGCCGCGATAAGGGCGATTTTCAGATTGCGGCAGGCTGCCGCGTGGCCGATGGCAAATGCATTTCCCGCGCCGGAACGTCCCGCGCCCAGGATTTGACCATCGATGGTCACCACCAGAGCACGGGTGTGCGTTGCTCCGGAATCCGCGATCAGCACAAGCTTTTCGGCTTCCATCAATTGCTCCGCCTCTTCTTTACAATCAGATCATTTTCGGTTCCGGTGTTAGAGAGAACCTACATCTCAAGATCGAGATGTGAGCACCCGCCTCAATTTCTCCCTCTACACAAGTACAAAATTCGATCGGACCATTCTTTATCCGGTTTTCGACCACTTCAGCCAGCGCGTAGAGATCATTCCAGCGCCGATAACGAAAAAGACCGCACCCATTTCCAGAGTGATCGAAGCAATTTTCCCGCCCATAACGAGCCGCAACACGCTCACGATGACAAGCACAGATCCCATGATTCCGATCACCAGGCCGGCAATGGGGGCAGGGTTCGCGACTATTCCTTCGGAATCTCTTGAAGGCTCGCCAAGGCCGACAATGAAACGCGCGGCGCGCTCCTGCTCCTTGCCTTGCGCGGGGAACCACGTTGCCCATCCCCAAAGAACCAGAAACACGCACGCAGCGGGGATGAGGATGCTCGCGGCCTGAAAGGAACCGTTATCGGGAGGTTGCGCGACCAGGCGGTAGCCGAGCATGGCCCCTCCGATGAAGAAGCCAGTCACGAAGCCCGCCAGCGCGCCGGCGGAGGAGAGGCGTCGGCTCAACAAGCCGGCAAGAAGCGGCAACACCGTAGGAGGCAGGAGAAATCCGAAGGCGGCTACCATGGTGTTGAAGATGCTCCAGTGGTAATAACTGACCGCCAGGGCGAGAAGCAGCACGACGATGCCGATCACCGCCGTCAGCAACCGGCCGACAAGCACCAGCTCTTTCTGTTCCGCCTGCGGCCTCATCCATCTGTGGTACACGTCCAGCGTGAGCACCGCCGACATAACGTTGTAACCGGAGGAAAGGACCGACATGGTGGCGGCGAACAAGGCCGCCACGACCAGGCCCAGCATTCCGTACGGTAGCAGTTGGACAGCCAGGCGCGCATAGATCGATTGCGGATCGAATCCCTGGGGCGACACGAAAGCACGGGCCAGCATCCCGGTAAAAATCCATACCGGCGGCAGGATCAAAAACAGCAAAGAGGCCAGCCATCCCATCTGCACCGCTTCGCGGTCGCTACGCGCGGAATAAAATTTCTGGATGAGAGACCAGTTGCCGGAAAGCGAAAGGCAGCTTAATACCAGGAACGCGACGACATAGCTCCACACATAGGGCGCATGGACGGGATGAAAAAAGCCATGCGGAACGCTATGCACAAAATGCGTCCATCCTCCCGCCGCGCGATATGTCAGCGGCAGCAGCAACAGGACGCCGCCGATTACCAGGATGAATTGGACAAAATCGGTGACGACGACCGCCCACAATCCGCCGGCGACGGAGTAGACGAGAATGGTGAGACCAATCGCCACCATGGACGTAGTGGCGGAGATGCCCAGTCCAGCCGACACAAAAATGCCGATGGCGACGACCTTGAGACCCTCGTCGATAATCTTGAGAGGAACTCCCGACCATACAAAAAGCTGGCGGATGGTCGGCGAAAACCGCTCTTCCAGGAATTGTGTCGGTGTGATGACGCCCGCTCTGCGCCAGCGTCGCGCAAACAGCCAGGTGGTGAGAAGTGCCGCCGGAACCGTGGTCCAATAGAGCGTCAGCGCCACCATTCCGTACTGATAACCCAGCCCGGCATAGACAATGATCGACAGGGCGCTCAGATATGACATTACGAAAGAGACGCCGCCCAGCCACCAGGGCAACTGCTTGCCGCCAGCAAAATACATATCCGCCGAGCGCATGTGGCGCGAATAGACAGCGCCGACAGCGATCATTGTCAAAAAGTAACAGACGATGATGGCGATGTCAGCGCCGTGCATCGGGCACCGCACTCGCTTGTCGCGGTTGAGAAACAGGCTCCGTGTTGCCGCTCTCGAGCGATTTGTGGATGGCCTCCAGCGTGGCTGTCACCTGGCGTCCCTCGAGCCCAGTCACTCGCGGCGCGGTGTCGTCGAGGATTGCGTAAAGAAAATCCTCCAGGCAGGAAGGGAAGGCGCCCCGCATCCGGCCGAAAATCTCCAGGTTGAGAAATCCTTTTGGATAGGAAAATTGTTTGGCTGTGCTCATCTCGATGGATTCGCATTTGCGGTCCATGTGAATGTGCCCCGCGCCGCCGACGACTTCAACAAAGGAGTCCACGATGCTGGGAAACGTGTTCGGATACACCCACGCCGACTCAAATGTGGCGAATGCGCCGGAGGCGAATTTTACCTGCGCCTGAATAATGTCGTAGGTGTCGATGCCGCGGGCCGCCAGCACGGATTTTCGTCCCCAGGCGCGAGCCTCCGTAGGTTCGGAGTCGAAGAACCAGCGCATCAGGTCGATATCATGCGAGGAGAGGAACCATGCAGGCGTGGTCTGGCTGGCCCAATCGATGTAATCCGTGGCGACAAAGATGGTATCGTTCTTGCGCGCGTAACCGGCGAGCGGGTCGCCGATTTCACCTTTGGCGATTGCCGTCTTCGCCTGTTGGTACGGAGACAACCAGCGGTGATTGAAGGCGACCTGAATTTTCAGGTTCATCTTTTTTGCAATGCGGATCAGATCATCCGCTTCCGCAACGTTGGTGGTGAACGGCTTCTCGACAAAGGCGTGCTTGCCGGATTCGAGCACGTCGCGGGCGGGAATGAAGTGATGAGCGTCCGGCGTGGCAATCACGACCGCATCCAGGTCCTTCCGCTCCAGCATCTTCCGGTAATTCGTATAGCCCGCCTCGACTCCATATTGTTTTTGAATTTCATCAACGCGGCTTTGGCGGCGCGAACTGACGGCGATCACCTGGGCCAGAGGATGCGCGGCGTAAATCTTCACGTAAAGCTCGCCCATGATGCCGAGGCCGATGACTCCGATTCGAACCTTCTCCATGGTGTGTCCCGCCTGTCCTTTTGAAATGTTTCTAGTCTTCCGTCAAAAGCCGGAGAAAATTGTTGCGCAGAATCGCTTGCTTTGCATCGTCGCTGATTCTGGCGGTCAGCACCCGGCCCAGGGAAACGGCGGCTTCGAGATAGGGCATGTCCGAGCCGAACAGCACCCGGTCCGCGCCAACCTCCGCCACACAGAGCTCCAGCACTGTCCGATGGCTTTGCGAACCGGAGATGTCCAGGTATGTGTTGGGCGCCTGTTTTGCCACGTCGATGGCCTGCCGATACCCTCGCCACGATACGCCGGAGTGTCCCAGCAGAATGCGCGCGCGTGGAAATTCTTTCGCTATCTTGCGAAACATCAGCGGCCCGCAGTTCACATCCGAATCCCACGTATGCACGAGGACGATGGCATGGGTCTGATGCGCATAATCCCATGCGGGGATGTAATTCGGGCCATCCACCGGGTATTTGTGCAAGTCGGGATGGAACTTGATGAGCGGAGGATGATGCAGCCACGCGTATTCCGTCAATTGCTCCAGAGCTTCGCCTCTTGGATTCGGGTTCACCGTTATGTAGCCAAGGAAGCGCTGCGCATATTTTCGAACAACTTCCGCCATCTCCTTATTGCCGCGCGGACAATCGTTAAAGCAGGCCAGCGTCGAGGTCACGGCCAGGCGCTCGATGTTCAATGCATCCATGACGGAGAGCATCTCCTCCGGGCTGGTCTTGTAGGCGGGGAAGTCGGGATGGACACCGAGATGTCCGTGGCAATCCAGAATTGGGATGGGCGATTTCATGCGCTTTCTCCAATCAAGCGGCGCAGATTTCCACCCGCCACAGCAAGGCGGGCAGCATCGGGAACGCGCGCGGTTCCCAGCACCATCAGCGCCGCGGCTGGCGTGTAGAGTGGCAGTCTGCTGCCGAAGACCATGCGGTCCGGCCCGAATTGCTCCAGATACCACTCCAGTTGCCGATGGGCAAAATAGGTGGAGCTGTCAAAATACACATTCGGAAATTTTTTGAGCAGAGGAAAGAGGTCGCGGTCGCTTCGATAACCGACGTCGAGCAGCAATACGTTGAGTCGTGGAAAATTCTCCAGCAGTACTGCAACCGCGTCCCACTCGATCTCCGGACGCGAAATCACCGTTAAAACACGATTTGCCTGGAGATATTCAAACAGTTCGCTGGCGCACCAGGCGGCACTGGAAAAATTGTGATGCAGCACGCCAAACCATAGGCGCACCGCGCGAGGATTGCGCCGCTCAAGATCGGTGAGGGAAGAAGGGTCAGGGGAGGAACTCCACGCCGGTACAAAGCGCGGGTTGGCATCGCGATCAAGCGCCCGGTTTCCTTCCACAGCATCGTATTCATGACTGACGAAATGGCTCACCAGCGCTCGCTTGATCCCGAAGCGGTCCATCTCGAGAAGAAGTTCGGGCGCTTCGAGGGCAAGCGCTCCGCTGATTCCAGAATGCCCCACATAGACATTGGCATCCAGAATGTCCCAATGCGCGCATTCGGCAAGCGCGGCTTCAATAGGCGATGCGGACACTATGCTCTCCATCGTTCAGCTTGAGTTTAATCAGGTTGCCGTTTTGCCGGACGTTGATTTCCTTGCCATCCACAGATACCGCGCGGACCTGACTCCTCACTCCCATGCTCAAGGTCGCTGGGCCTGAAGCAAAGAGCTGCACTGCGTCCTCCTTCGCTCTTAGCGTAATCTCCGCGTCCACGGACACATTGGAGGACAACACTGTGCGGCCATTCGCGCGAAATATTCGCGCATTTCCGGCAAAGAGATGTTGCGGATTTTGCGCTCCGACGGCTGCGAGCACGTCGCCATCGGTGGTAAATCCGTTGCGCGACAAATCTCCAGGTCGGGTACGGAACAGTGCTGTTACGGCTCCTTTCCCAACACCGGTGGCGAAGCCTTCAGCGTTTGCGGTCGAGATTGCCTTTAGCGATTCCGTCGCGGAACTCGATGGCAGAAATTGCAATCCGACGGTGAAGACGGCGTTGTCCGCTTGGGCGCTCTCCAACCGAAATGTGTTTCGCGGCTCGACTGGGATCTTATCGAAGTTCCTGTAGGCAATGATGGGAATGGGGGCGGACTCAAGCGTCCAGTGCGCCGGGGTCCCTGCGGCAATGGCAAAGGCGTTTGCCTTTTTTCCGCGCACGGTAGCGATGGTCCCATCCACGCTGGGCACAGCGTCCGGCGGAACATGCAGCAGAAAACTGTAATGGTGAGGGGCAGTGCCGTCCACGCGATCATGGACCAGCAGCACGCCCGGCTTGAGAAAAAGAAATTCGCGCGTGAAGCTTTTCAGGCTGCCGTTGTACGCGGAGGTCAGGTCAGCCGAGAGATAATCGATGCCATCGCCCAAAATATGCCGCGTAACGGTGGGGTAATGATCGAAGGTTTTCCAGTAGCGACCCTGATACGAGTTCTGACTGAAAGCATTATTGTCCAGCATGATCGTATTGTGGCCGGGTATCTGGGTGAAATAATTTCGGTAGCGCGGATCCGTATAGTAGTCGGTGTAACCGGCCTCGCCGATCAACTCCTCGCCGTAGGATGCCACTTGGAAACTGCCCTCGTCGTGATGTTCATGGTTGAACCAGGCGCCGACGCGAATGGAAACGAGGGTATCGTCTGGACCCCATCCACTGCGCAGCGCCGCGCTTCCACGCAGTGGGAATAGCCGCGACGGCGGCGCCGCAGGAACAATCCCAGCAGGTTTTGTGCAACAGATCAGGTCCAGCATGTCGGGGGCATAGGGTGGCGTTCGATGGTTCTGTTCGGACAAGAAAATGCTCTTCAGGCTGTGGGTGATGGCTGAATCGTAGAAGGCACGCAGCGTTGGGTTTCCCGAATACTCCGCAGTCCACGCATATCCCGAAAGAGAGGTGAGCACTCCATCCCAATCGCCTGTATCCAGAAGATATCCGGGCTTGTACTGAACGTAGTAGGGCCACCAGAAGGATTCAATCATTCGGTCCGTGCCGGCTGGCTGGATGCCGATCCGCTGGAGCGATGCCATACCAACCGACATGCCTTCCATCGCAAAGTCTTCGTAGCCTGCGGGCTCAGCTTCACTGCCGTCGCCGGGAAATAGCCCTCGAAGCAGATTCTCATTGCTCACCAGAAGCTCGGCCAGTGCGGGGGCGAAACGCGTGTTCCAGTTCGGCACGTCTCCGTAGACCGCGATGCAGGCGGCAATGGCTCCGCCAACCGCGTGCGCCATGTGATTGCTCGCCGCAATGGACATGCGGTCATTCAGGAAATATTCCTCGACCGCCGGAACGACCGCGTTCCGGTAGAAGCCGTCGGCGATCTGGATTTTCTCACCGGCGCTGAGTTGATCGGCGATCAAGTCATAACCGACGGCGTTCTGCTGCATAAAAATTCCGACTTCATAGTACGTATGCAAGCCATGGGCGGCAAACCATGGAGGTGTCCAAGTGGACCAATGCGATGCTGCAAGCAAAGCTCGCCGGGCTGCGTCGAGAGATTTCTTAGACCCAGTCAGGCGGTAATCAAGCGCATTCAGCACGATCGCATTGCCATAGTTTTCGAGCAGGAGGAAGTAATTGTGCAATCCCGGAAGGACGGAATCGGGCGACATCAGGCGGATACTTTCTCCGGCCTTCGGATTGTAGGCAATCGCGGCGGCAGCCGATGTCGCCCGTTCACGGATGATCTTGCGCAGCGCGTCCGATGGCATCTGCGTCCGCAATTGTTCCAGACGCTCCGGCGTGAGCAACAGTCTCGGATGCGGCGGAACATGACCGAGAACAAGGAAGCGGAAGTCGCTCTGCGCGCCGCGATTGTTCAGGTGCGCGCGCCATAGTCCCGGCGTCGGAGAGGGGCCGAGGCTGACCGGATCCTTCCCTAGCACCGCGGTTGTTATTTTTTTGCCGCTGCCATCGTAGAGGGTAATCTCGGTGTCGACCTTTTCCGCCGATACGTGAATCGGCAAAACAGGATGGGTCGCTTCCACCACCGTGGCCGCAACGGGCGTGGTCATCGCCGCAGAATGAAGGAGGCGCGGAAGAATGACCGGCACCGCGGCTTCGTTCTCCGCGTCAATATTTATTGCTTCAAGGACTAGCCGGTTGTGTGCGCCGAGGATCGGATTCGTTGTGTCCGCCTCGATTACCACGATCTGGGTATTTGCTCCCGCTGCGGGAACGCGCAGCGACGATCCCTGAATTTCAATTTTATGTTCACCGTTTCCCGAGGGAATCGACACCGAGAATTTCCGGCCAGACTTTGTGCCGACGATAAAGTTCGCAGGTCCGACGTTGCCGCTCATCTCTATCTCATACTTCAGGCGGATCATGGATTCCGGAGTGATGCGAAAGTGCATCGGTTTGAGCATCCCCACGCGTATCGTGCGCTGACCCTCCGCAACCACATCGCGGACAAGGACGCGACGGGCATTCATTGGCTCCGTGTAAATGGATGGATCGTAGCCTACATCCTGCGCGAGCGGGAAGCTCATCCATCCTGGAATTCCACGGCTAAAGTCTTCCTGAAAATTCCACCGGCTATAGGAGATCGCCGGCTGCCGCTGCGCGCCCGGCCCTGTGAATGCCCGGCGCGCTCCGAAGGAGGTCGCTGGAGCCCAGCAAAGCGAACCCAACAGAAGCAAGCTGACGATATCCTTCACCGGCATCCTTAACGTTGCGGAGTGGAGAGTGCCTTTGTTGCTTCCGCATCCCGACGTCGGAGCGCGGTCGCGTTTTGCTGGACCTTGCTGAAAGCCGCGGCAATGTCGTCCATGTCACTGGTTTTGCCCAAAAATAGATTGTGCTCCAGCCACAGCCCATCCTGGCAGGTCCGTTCGCTTTCCGGCAGGTTGAGCAACCGATAATCCTGGGCTGGCTTCCAGCTTCCGCAACCGCATGGCGGCAACTGGTCCGTGGTGAAAAGAGGGTTGCGATAGAGAGGATACGGATACGTCGGGACCGCGGGAATGCCCTCGGACTGCAAGGCTTCCAGAACCGTCGCTCTGCTCACTCCTTCCATTTCAGAAGAGAGATACCGCAAAGTAACCAGGTAATGCGGATGATTCTGAACTTTCGGATGTACGGGAGCCATTTTGAAAGCTGGCAGTCCAGCGATCCGCTCCCGCAAATACTCGACATTTTTTGCGCGCGTGCGCGTCTGTCCGGGCAGCTTTTTCAGTTGCTCATCGAGCAGTGCCGCTTGGAACGCCGTCAGGCGATAGTTGGTGCCGAGCGTGTAGTGCTCGAACCAGCCCGCGTTCTTTCTTCGCCCCTGATTGCAATAGGCCCAAACGCTGTCGGCCATTTCCGCGGAGTTGGTCAGGACGATGCCACCCTC
>JBOGLY010000103.1:0-8558 GCA_050746425.1 Acidobacteriaceae bacterium | reverse complement strand
ACTATGAGACGGTCCGCTTTGGAATGTTATTTCTGCCCTCCACGTTTCGCCAGCTTGGCCAAAGCGCGCAATATGCGACGCTTGAGGCGAATGGCTACGCGGCCTTGCAGGAGCTGAATTACTACATGGCCGACTCATTTTCGCAAACGACTCTGGCCTCTCCAGCAGACCAGGTTTCGGGTGAAATTCCCATCTGTCCCAGCCCGTTCGACATGTGTTTCATGCTGGGAGGCACGGACGAGATTGGGCGGCAACTTTCATCGTCGGAAGATTTGTATCAGCGGACCGCGGAGTTCCTTTTCTCCGCTGTTGCGATTCCGCAGATTCAAGAACACATCGTCGACTATCACGTGACCAACGCGCGGCTGAGCTATGCCTCGTTTGGATCTTTTTCCGTGCCGCTGCCAAAGGCGCGATACGTGGAGAAATACGTTCTCCACGTTGGGCGCGAACTGCTGGAAGACATTTTCGCCCCGATTCAAGCCGGATACGATGCCCGAGCGAAAGACGTTTTGAGCGGGACCAGAATTTCCGAGTTGCGAAATCTCGAATCGCTTGCCTCGCTGCGTCAGCTTGAAAGCCTGATGCATACGGAAGTATTTTTGCATGGCGAAGGCGGCGGCCAGAGACAGGCGACCGACAACATCACCAAGGAATACGAACTGTGGATGAACATACGGCCCCGGGTTGTGCAGCAGGCCACGGCGGAAGTCTCCTCGATCGTGGACTCCATTGAGCGGGAGATCCTAGGCGAGCGCAAGAGACAGACGGCGCTCGACAAAGGAGTGCTGGCCAGCCAATTCGAAATTTGCAAAACAGTGTTGATCCAGCTGCAGCAGGTCCTCGATACGGTTGCGGTGGTTCCGGCAACGTTGACCGAAGCAGAAGTGCTGAAAGCGTATCGCGAAGAGAGGTTCCTCGGAGGCAAGTCAGCCAGCGAGCGCATGGCTGGGTTCCGCGAAGAGCTGCCGCAGGCGGCGCAGTCGCAGATATCCAGCGAACTTCGCGGTCAGGTGCGTTCCCTGGTGGGCAAGCTTCGCACCCGGTTCAGCGATGAGGCCGCCGCGCTGGGAGCGTTGATCGCGAATGGAGAATTCATCGCCACCGAGCTTCAGGGCAAGGCGGAGCAGTTTCTTTCCAATCGCCGCGCCACCTCGCGCAGCATGAACTTTTCCAACACCGGCGTTGGAGCGGCGAACATTCCACAGGACCAATATCAACTGGACCGCGTAGGACTGTTGCAGCGCTATCGCGCGAAGTTTTCGCTGCAGGACGTAGTGGACGATAACTGGAAATTTCAGGGCGACAATTACATCGACAAGCTATATCAGGAGACTTCGCAATATGTTTCCGAGCAGATTACACGATCTCAACTGCTTGACGACGGACTGCTTCACAACGGAATGATGCAGGCCTGGTCGAACCTGAATCTGCAGAATGGGCCGCGCCGTCACCAGGCGACGACGAACAATCTTTTCGCGCCGCGCGATCCTGAGTTGCGCAAGCAGTTGCAGCAGGTCTTCGATGAGTGGAAAGGATCGGAGTCCTCGCCGCTTTGCAACATCAGCGATTCGGTGGACGATTCGGTGCTGTCTTTCATGCGCGTCATCGGGCGATTTGGACTGGCCGATATTCATGAGGTGCAGTTGATGCGCCAGGCATACGAGGCGAAGCGGAAAGACCCCGTGGAAAAAATGTTCCTCGATATTCCCACGCACAAGCGGCGCAGTATTGCCGGCGACGATGAGACAGAAGAACAGTGCAAGTGGTTTGGACTCGCAACCATTCTGGGCTTGCTTCGGGATTTTGGACAGGACCTGGAATTCAATGGAAAAGCCCTTCGAACGCAGATTGCCGATCCTGTCGAACGACATCTGCACGCTCGAATGCGGATGGTCGATCCGGATTTCCAGGAGATCATCGAGAAAAAACGCGACAAGATGATTCAGGAACTAGGTGGAAATCAGGGTTGGGCGCAATTCATCCACGATCAAGTGGAAAAATATTACCCGTCCAAGGGATACCACGATCTGGGCGAATATGAGCGGCAGTTGTCGGAGGTCCGCGTTGAAATGATGGCCTACCTGCGATCGCTCGGCGTGCCGCAATATATGAGGGCTGGAGACTAAATGATCCTACAGCCTACATTGGTATTGCTCTGCGGTTCAGGCGCTGAGCAACTCAAAGAGCAGGTCGTTCGCTGGATCAGCGAAGACGAGCGCCATGCCTTTTACTTCGCGCACATCAACGAAGCGGAGGAGATGGAGCACGCGATCCCGGTCGCCGTGCATGAGTTGCGCTCCGCCAAACTGCTCTCCGAATTGATTCGCGGCGGATATGTCCCCAAGAATTATCGGTTGCAGGAATTCCGTACACTGATCGTCTGTCTGTCCGAGGACCAGGACTGGATTCGGACCGCACGCCGTCAACTGGAAGTTTCGCTTGAGGCGACTCCGTTTTTGAATCGCATTTTCTGGGTGGTGCTGCTGGAGCAGGAAAAAATCCAGGAGCTGCAGGACACGCAGCAGAAACTTTTTGCCGATTTTGGCGGCAACGAATCTGTGACGTTATTTCATGTTCTTCCCTTCTGGCGCGGCAGCAATCTCGATCCGGAAGACACCTCGGCAATCCTGGAGAGGCTGACGGTCCTGCTGTTGAAGGCCGATACAGAAGCGTCGTTGCCCATGATCGCGGAGATTGCCCGCAATAAAAGCGCATGGGCGATCGGCATTGAAGCGTACCGGCTGAAGGGCCATTGCGAAGCGGGAAAATGCGCGTTATTCCTTGCCGCACGCGAACTGATTGCGCAATGTTTCACTGGACAACCCTTGAGCGCTCCCACGCTTGCCAACCTGGTGCGGGAAAAGATTCCAGACTTCGACAGCCAGGCCGATCTCGATCCTTTCTCGCCTGAGGGGTTGGAACTGGTGGGACGCTATGTGCGCGACTATGTGCCGGAGCTGCTGGACGCGCTCGCTTCCCACAGTCCCGATGTGGAAAGTTGGCTGGATTGCCTGAAGCATCTGAAACGCGAAGCGGCAAAACCGAAGCGGGCGGGCCTGCTTGGGTCCGGCGGCACTACCGCGGATGGGAAAGCGAAACCGGGCTACTCCGGTTTGAGCGTCCTGCTGATGACGGTGTCCGCGGCGGCCTGCTATCTGTTGTTCAAACCCTCCGCGGCATCCGCGCCGGCGGAGCAAATGAATCTGGCCCTGGTTGGGTCTGCGAAGGCAAAACAGGACCTGCCGCACCATCCAATATTCGCCGCCGCCCTGGAACGCATACTTGCCGACATTCAGCCGCTTCGCTACCCGGAGCGCCTGCAGGAATCGTTGCCCTCCCCTGAGGTGGAAACTCCGATTCCCACCGATAATGTTGAAACGGCAAAAGTGGACCGCACATTGATTGACGCCGCGCGAGACCTGCTGTTGCAGCGAACGTTTGCGCTTCCGTCGCTTCTCTCGTTCCAGTTTCTGACCGGCGAGATGACACCCGCATCCGCGATGACCCGGGTGCTTTCCGCGCAGGAGGAAATGGAAAAGAAATTGGAGGGCATCCTGATCGATGAATGGTTGACGAAGGTTCGCGAATCGAGGCGCGAAAAAAATAGCGAGACTGACAGCGAGTGGCTCGACTTCATGTTTGCGTCTCCAATTCCCAATCCGGTGCACATGGAATGCGAGATCGCCGACCACGAAAACCGCCCGCAGCAGCCAGGATGGTTTCCGCAAAGCTGGTTGCACTACGTTCACGCCGTGGAAATTCGATGAGCTTGTTCAATCCTCATCGTCTGCTTGCGGCATGTTGCTGGGCTTGCGGTCAGGATTGATTGCCGGTTGGTGAGCGCTCCTGATCCCCTGATTCATCTCCGGCAATTTCGTCTGTTTGAATTCCTCCCAGGCCGCCAGCGCTTTCTTGCTCTCCGCCTGCACCTGCGCGGCTGCGGCCAACTGGGCTGCCGTCGGAGTTGCATCGGCCTGCTGCAGCTCTCCATATACCGTCGTCGCGTCAGCCGTAACTTCGTCGATGCCGGGCAACCGCTTGGTGGCGCCAGTTCCCGCGCCGTTCACAATCGTCGCTAAGGCCGAATCGAATGGCGCCAGTTCTTTCGCGAGTGCAGGGGCCTTGATTGCCGCCGCCTGCTCCATGACAGAGTGCGTTTGCAAATCGGCCTTCGAATCCGCGTCGAGCGATGCCGCCATTGCGACCTGTGTCGCATGTAACGATTCCAATTCTGCCTGCGACATGCGCACTCGTGGGTCCATTTTCACAAGCAGGGGCTCCGTTTCGCTCATTCCATCAACCGTCAGGCGAACTGTGTAGGTTCCGGGCACAACCAGCGGCCCTTCCGGAACCAGCGGAGTGCGATGCGGAACCGCGGCGATTGGGTAGGAATAATTAGTCGCGGTGGGAGCCGTTGAGCGTAGGTCCCACACCCAGCGATGCATACCGGAACTGGTTGGCAATGGGCCATGCATTTTCGGCCAGTACGGAGGAATCAAATCTGTTCGCAACTCTTCCGGCGTTGGTGTGACTGGATCGGCGCTGCTGTACTTGCGCAAAACATTGCCGGCGCTGTCCAGGATTTCCAAAGTTACAGCATGTACCCCATGCGGCAGATCGTAATCGAGGATCGCTCCATCCGGCGGATTTTCTCCCGCCGGCACGTCAGGCGGCAGCGGAGTATCGGTGTTGTTGTCGCGGCGCACACGCCACGCCGCCGCGGGATGAAAGAGCATCGCGTTTTCTTTTCCTGCATCGGCGGCAAGCTCGCGCAGTGGTTCTACATCGTCGAGTATCCAGAAAGATCGGCCATGGGTGGCGACAATTAGATCGTCATCCTTCACCATCAGGTCCCGCATGGATGTATGCGGAAGATTGTATTCAAGCCGTCGCCAGTGTTGGCCGTCGTCAAGCGAGGTCCACACCGCCGTTTCCGTTGCCGCGTATAACAGCCCAGGCTGCACCGGATCGGCGCGGACCGCATTCACTGGTGCATTGTCCGGTAGGCCAGCGCTGATGGAAGTCCATGTCTTGCCTCCATCGTGCGTGCGGAAAATATAAGGGTGCAGATCGTCTACCCGAAAGCGGTTCACCGCCACGTATGCGGAATTGTCATCGAAGCGAGATGCGTCGATCTGCGCGATTTTGCTCCACGGCGCAACACCCGGCGTCGTGATGTTCGACCAGTTCGCTCCGCCGTCGCGCGTGATCCATACCAGGCCATCGTCGGTCCCGGCCCAGATTGTCTGCGTCGTCTTGTACGATGCTGCGATCGAGTAGATAACGCCGCGACGTTCATCCTGCTGCTTTGCGCTCAGCGCCGGCACGGATGGCGGCTGGCCGGTTTTCTGCTGGCTCAAATCCGGGCTGATCATTTTCCAGGTATGGCCGCCATCCGTCGTTTCAAAAAGATGATTCGCGGCGTAGTAGAGCACGTGCGGGTCAACGGGAGAAAATTGGATTGGCTCCGTTCTGTCGGCGCGAAAGCCCGGCTTGCTCATCGGCAGCGGAGTCACATTCTGAACCTGGCCAGTCACCATGTCGTAGCGCGATACTTCGGTCCGACCTGCTCCGTAAACAATCTCCGGGTGCAACGGGTCAGGCGCGGCATATCCGTACTCGATGATTCCCGCAGGATGCCAGTCGCGAAACGTGATCTCGCCGTCATTGCCGCGCGTGGAGGTGCAAACCGAACCGCTTTCCTGCTGTCCGGCGCACACCTGATAGGGAAAATTGTTTGTCGCGGCCACATGGTAGAGCTGCGCCGTCGGCTGGTTATACCAGGAACTCCAGCTCTCGCCGCCATTTACGCTGACGAGCGCGCCCTGATCGCTTACAAGGAGCATTATTTTCGGATTGCGTGGATTGATCCACAGGTTCTGGTAATCGTCGCCGCCCGGCGCACCGCGCAAGCTGATCCATGTTTTGCCGCCATCCTCCGAGCGGCACGTCACAATGCTGGTGCTATAGACAATGTCCGGATTTTGCGGATCGACTTTCGGCACCGGCAGATCGCCGCCGCCAATCTTCATCGCCGGACGAGGATCGTTTGTGATTTTTCGCCAGCTCATCCCAGCGTCGTCGGATCGGTAGACGCCCAATCCTTTGCCGGTGGCGTATCCGCCTTCTTCCGTGGTCGAAACCGTCGCATACAGCCGCTGCGGATCGCTCGCCGCGATTGCGACATTGATCTGCACCAGATTTTTCGGCAAGCCATTTGTCAGCCGCTTCCAGGTCGTGCCGCCGTCGGTCGACTTGAACAGTCCGCCATTCGTGCCATCGTAAGCGTTATCGTCTTCCCACGGGCCCAGGCGCTCATCCCACAGTGACGCATATACAATTTGTGGATTCTTCGGATCGATGGCAACGTCGGAACCGCCAGTATTTTCGTCCTTGTACAGGACCTTGTCCCAGGTCTCGCCGCCGTCTTTTGAACGAAAAATTCCGCGCTGCGCATTGGGGCCATAGGGATGACCGAGTACCGCCGCGAAAATTATGTTTGCATTTGTTGGATCGATGGCAATTGCGGGTATCTGCTGGCTGTCGCGCAGGCCGAGATGCGTCCATGTCTTGCCTGCATCATCGGAGCGATACATGCCATCGCCGACTGAAAGATCAGGCCGGTGCAGCCCTTCCCCGCTCGCGACATAGATCACATTGTCGTCGGATGGGGCCACTGCGATTGCACCAATCGACTGCGTATCCTGGCCATCGAAAATCGGCTCCCACGTGCGCCCGTAATCCGTCGATTTCCAAACGCCGCCATCCACCTGGCCAACATAAAAAACATTTGGCTCGTCCGGAACTCCCGCCGCGGCCCGCGTGCGCCCTCCGCGGAACGGCCCAATCATGCGCCAGTGCATGTCCGGCATGGCGCTGGCTGGCTGCGCTACCATGCGAGCGCATAACAGCAAAAACAAGGCAGCCAATAAGAACGAGATTAGATCGCGGGGGGCAAAATGTTTTCCCATTGTTTCCATCCCTTCGACTTCAAGAGAGCGATGTGCAGTTTCATTCTTGCACTCGGAAGATTTTTTCGTATTATCGCTTGATTCGACCGCATCGCGGGATTCACAATCGCAGAAGCAATGAACTTCTCGCGTTCTGCCTCATCCGTCAGCTCCCGCGCATTTGTACTTTGCTGCGTTGCTTGTGTTTTTCTTTTTGTCATTCCCGCAGGGAATCTGTTTTCCCCCGCAATGTACGCGCTGACGGCTACGCCGCCTTCATCCGCGCAAGCGCTGCCGCCCGCTCTATTCAGCGGATTGCAATGGCGGCTGATCGGCCCCTTTCGGGCCGGGCGCGTGGTTGCGGTGACCGGCGTACCGGGAAGCGATCGAGTGTTCTTCTTCGGCGGCGTGGATGGCGGCGTCTGGAAAACCACAGATGCGGGAACTGTGTGGCGCCCAGTCTTCGACAAGGAGCCGGTAGCCTCGATCGGCGCGCTGGCGGTTGCTCCCTCCGACCCGAAGGTGATCTACGCCGGCACCGGCGAATCCGATATTCGCTCCGATCTGGCCTCTGGCGATGGGGTCTATCGCAGCGACGACGGCGGCTCGACGTGGAAGCACATCGGCCTTGCAGACTCGCAACAGATCAGCCGCATCCTGGTCGATCCCAATGACGCCAACACGGTCTATGTTGGCGCGCTGGGACACGCCTATGGTCCGAACAACGAGCGCGGCGTCTACAAATCGACTGACGGCGGCGAGCATTGGCAGCGAGTACTCGATAAAGGGCCGAGCGTCGGGATTGCCGACATCGCAATGGCAACATCAAAGCCGAACATTCTTTTTGCGGCCACGTGGAACGCGCATCGCCCACCGTGGAGCACCTATCCGCCGATCGAAGGTCTGGGAAACGCTCTCTACCGTTCAACGGACGGCGGCGATACATGGACACAGATCGCCGGCCATGGCCTCCCGCAGTGCAACTGGGGACGCACCGGCATCGCAGTCAGCGCGGATGGCAACCGCATCTACGCCACCATCTCTTGCCCGGGCCACTCTGGCCTGTATCGTTCCGACGATGGCGGCGATACATGGACCCTCGCGAATTCCGATCCTCGACTGACCAGCCGAGCCTGGTATTTCAGTTCGCTGGCCATCGATCCTAATAACGCGAACGTTCTCTATATTCCGAACGTCGCTTTGTATCGCACGGAAGACGGCGGCAAGACGATCCAGATTGTACGCGGCGCTCCGGGCGGCGACGACTATCACCAGATATGGGTCGATCCAAAAAATTCCGATCATCTGATGCTTGGCGTGGATCAGGGCGCGACCCTAAGCCTCGACCATGGCAAGACGTGGACCACCTGGTACAACCAGCCCACGGCGCAGTTGTATCACGTCACCACCGACGATAGATTTCCGTACTACGTTTACGGCGCGCAGCAGGACAGCGGCTCAATTGCAATCGCCAGCCGCACTGACCATGGACACATCGACACACGCGACTGGTTTCTGCCCGGCGAGAGTGAGTCCGGCTACCTAGCGATCGATCCCAAAGACGAAAATATTATTTATGAAACCGACACATACGGAGAGGTAAAG
>JBOGLY010000102.1:0-8678 GCA_050746425.1 Acidobacteriaceae bacterium | reverse complement strand
GCCTATTCCCTTCCAGATCGAACCAATCCGCCCACTCGCCGGAAAATCGATTCAGGGGCTGGAGCGTAACCGCGACGGCTGTGCGATTGTGATTGACGACGGCAACCTGGAAGCCATTTGCGATCTCCGAAATGGCGTCATCGAAGTTTTCGTCTGCTCCCAGGACGTCCACGGCGCGCGTTTTTCCTTCGCTCGACAGCGCCGCGTCCACAACATCCCGAATGAGATCGGGAAAGAAGCGGGCCGCGGTCATGGCATCCGTTGCAACCACAATTGCCACGCCCTTGCCATAGCGGTTGACCGTAATGGCGGCGCTGCCGTCCTCAAAGGTGGCGATTACCTTCGCGCCACTGCTTCTCCAGGAGGGTACCGTGCTGGGAGCGAATGCCCGGCGTCTGCCGGCGAGCGCGCGTTTCCCCAGCGCGTTGCGAATCGCGATGGCGTCATGCCGCGCGGGCGACAACCTCTCCACGCCAAAAACATCCGTACGCCTGTAAGTGACTCCGGTAGGAATCTGCGGCCCAAAGGCGATGACCGCGCCGCCCTCTTGAACAAATTTTTCGATCAATTCGCTATCGGTTTGCTGGAACCCGGAAACGTTTGGCAGGACCAGCACAGTTTTCCTGCGAAGCAGGCGCGCAAGAACATCCCGATTGAGATGGAACGGATAATAGGGCAGAAGAGACTCATCTGTCGGCGGTTCATAGGGCAGGACATCCAGCGGAATTCCCAGAATTCGAAAGGCATCGAACGCCGGCAGATACGACTGCGCCCATCGATCCGCCACCCAGTCCGAGTATGGAAAATAGGCGGCCAGAAGCGCCGGCTTGCTGGATGCCGCGGACAGCAGCCTGAACGCCCGCATGCCATCGCGCACCGCCTTTTGGCTGGTGAGTGCCTGCGGATGAGACTTTAATCGCGAATAAATCAGCGGCTGATAGGCGAACATCGCGATTCCGTCGTTGTCCGCAACCGTGCCGACACTGAGAAACTGACCATATTGATTGCGATAGCTGGCAAAACCGGAGCCAATGTCGTTCTCGCGATAGCCGAATAACTCGACGTGCGTGAGGGCAATTTTGTTTTGCAGTTTCTTTGCGCCGGTACTTAGCGAGCAAAAATCTTTGGCGCGGCGCAGGGGATAATGCTGACGATTGTCCGGGCGATAGCTGGCCATGACCATCGCCTGGTACAGGATGATGTCGAGGTCGGGAAGGTCGCCCAGATATCCCGCGAGCAATGGATTGTCCACATAGGGCGCACACGCTGTGAGAAGGCCGGGATTGAGCCCCTTGGCGAAGCGGGTGAACTTGCGGACGTAAGGCACATAATAAAGGCCGCTCCCCTCCTGATATACATAAAAGCCAAGAAACGAAGGATGGCTTCCATACAAGCGATATAACTCGCGCATGATGGATTGGGTTTCAGTCCAGCGATTCTGGTAGGGACTCTGGCGAGTCATGTCCCAGCCGACGGACAGCAGCACGCCGATACCGCGTGCATCGGCCCCGCGCAGAAGCATCTCCACAATGTCCTGCGAAGAATCGGCGGCCGGTGAAACCTTACAGATGGCGCAATGAAAGTAGGCGCGATCCGTGGTGACGATGCCGTGCGCGATGATCAGATTGCCGCCCAGTCCGCGAAAATCTTTCAGGTAGCCATCGAGATCGCTGACAGGGTCCGCTGTGGTGAGGTGAGCCGGCTCAAAGAAATCGGCCGTGATCTTACCGACGAGAAAAGTGGCTTTGACCTCGTCTGTTGAGCTATTTTCATCGCTCTTCCAGGCCTGGACCGCATACAGGCCCTGCGGAGCGTCCGCCGGAACAGTAAAGACGGCTTGGTATTTTCCGCCGCCACGCGCATGAATCGGGAGCGGCGTCACCCCAACGGAAGGCGCCAGAATCTCAGCATCGAGTTCACCTGCGCGCGTCGCTTCGGCAGGAGAAACCTGAAAGGAAAATGTCACCGACTGCCCGCGTCGCGCTCTGGGCGTGCTGACGCTCACATGGATTTCCTGCGCGGGGAGCAACGCCGGGGAAAGCGCCAGGAAGGAGAAAATTATGAGAGGCGCGGAAGAAAAGCGACCGGCGATGTTTCTTACTAGCTTCACACTTCCTCCGCTGCGCGGCCGTGAAACGGCGGCGGAATTTTCGTCTTGTTTCTTACCATCCGATTCAGCCGAAGCAGGTTGAGCATCAGGTGGCGAGGATGATGGTAGTTCTCGACACGAGCGGGTAGTTTGAAATAGCTTTCGAGCGATACCTGACGGTCCGCTCCGTAGATCCATAGGGGGACACCAAGGCGCTTCAAAGGATCCTGATATTTTCGACGGGTATAGCTATCGAATTTGAGGAACAGATCCCAGGCCCACGGAGCGCCGGTGTGCTCGAAGATCAGCAACGCCCCGATCGTCACTTCCTCCTGCGCCCAAAGGACCTTGTCGAGCGTCCAGCGGTTTTCATTCACATTCGTCAAGTCGCGAAACACGCCGCCATAGACACGATCCTCGGCGACCTCGACATGGCGGCGAAAGCGTTCCGCAAGCGTGTTGAACAGCGCTTCATCCTGGAGTCGCAGAGCTTCCTCAAGAAGCATCCAGGAAATTTCGATGCAGTGGCCGGTATACACAAGCTGGGCGTATTCGTTCGCCGGCCGGGTTAGGTCGTGATTCAGCAGTTCATTATTCAGCTTGAAATGAGGGTTGAAATGGTGGTTCACCACGGCATCGACACAGCGCGCGGCAACCGCATCCACCTCCGGGTCCTCGCGCACGCGAAGCATCTGCGTGCAGACTCGAACCAACACCATCCAGACGCCCTGAATGCGGGCGCCGGGAAAAGAGCGCGCCTGCGGCCCGAGATAGGTCTGCCCAATCTCCGGGTAGTAATCCGCACGGTCGTACATGCGGACGGAGCGTAGCAGGAGGTCCTTCGCCATTTGCCAATAGTGCCGTTCGCCGGTGGCGACGGAATATTCGGCAAGCCCTTCCGCGATGAAAAGGTCGCCGTATACCTGGGGTTCCGGCGGCCCGAGCGGCTTTCCCTCGCGCGTCATCTCAAAGGGCCATGTCTCTGCCGGAGGCGTGGGGGACTGGCGCAAAATGAAATCGACGGAACCTCGCGCCACGTCAAGGTACCGATGCTCCCGCGCGAGATTGTTGTAGAGGAAAGAGTAGACCCAGATTCCACGGCCTTCATACCACGCATATTTATTCGTCGTAATGTGAACCCCACGGCCGTTCGTCTCACATAAGAAGCCGCCGTAGGTGGGGTCCACGACATACTTTGCCATGAAGGGGAAAAAATCCCGAAACAAATCCGAGCGGTACAAGGCGGCAAGCTGCTGGATGGAAGGATCGGGGTCGGCCGGTTTCAGCGGGGGTCTAAGTGCCTGGGAGTTTGTGGCGGCCTGCTGCGGAAGGGACATCTCGGCACACGCACTCTCTCCGCCCAGCAGCGAGCCGGCAACCATCGCACCGATAAACTTTCTTCTATTCATCGGGACTACCTCGATAGCTGTCCGATTGCAATGCGGAGAGGCGATCCTCCGACAGCAGTTGACGCAATTGCTCCACCCGCGCGGCTTGAACTACCCCATTGTTGTCCTGAGGTGATCGCACTGCGCGTCCGGCATGAAACTCACAAATGCGGGTATGAGCGCGAAGGAAGCAGATGGCCGCTTCGTCGAGGCCGCCGCCAGCCATCACCCTGATTCCTTGAAGAGCATTGCGACGATAGAGCTCCAGGCGCGTGGCCCGAACCAGAAGCTCTCCTGGACCTCCGCTGCTCAGGATGCGATCGAACCGGCCGCATCGCTTCAAATGCGCGATGGCATTGAGGGGAGATGCAGTCTCATCGAAGGCGTGATGAAATGTCGCCTTCATCCGCGGAACCGCGTCGAGGATCTCCAGTGTCCTTTCCAGATCGGCATTGCCATTGCGCAGGAATCCAATCACGACGCCATCAACGCCAATCTGTTGACACTCAAGAGCGGCGGCACGAAGGGGCGCATCATCACCGCGTATGGAATCGTCTTCATTCTCCCGAAGCATCACGCGAAGCGGCAGGGAGACGGCGCGGCGGATGGCACGAACCAGAGTAATATCCGGCGTCAGCCCCCCGCAATCCAAATCCCGGACTACCTCGAGACGATCGGCCCCGCCCCGCTCGGACTCTACGGCATCGGCGAGCGAAGACACAATCACTTCGAGGACGGGACGTTCGTGCTTCTCCGCATCCTGCATGGTTCGACAATTCCTCTCTCAGAGCGTTCTGCTGCTCGTATAGAGCAGAGCACCATAGGTCTCTCCGCTCAAGTTCCCGCCGGCATCGAGAACTGCGGTAGAGATGACAAGTTACAAACTTCCAACCCGTTCAACGAACAACAGTGTTGCGCAGAACACCGATCTTCTCGATCTCCACTTCCATGACGTCGCCGGGCTGAAGAAAGACCTTGGGATTGGCATAGTAGCCGATGCCGCCCGGAGTACCGGTGCTGATGATGTCCCCCGCTTCGAGGGTGAGCGATTGCGATAGAAACGAGAGAAGCGCGGGAGGCGAAAAAACCAGATTTGAAGTATTGGAATTCTGCCGCACTTTGTCGTTGAGTCGCATTTGAAGCTTCAAATTGGCGGGATCTTCGATTTCATCCGCAGTTACAAGCCAAGGCCCCAGAGGCGCGAAGGTATCGCAGTTCTTGCCTCTGAACCATTGACCGTCCTGAAATTGCATATCGCGCGCCGACACGTCGTTCATAATGGTGTATCCGGCGATGAACGCGTCGGCGTCTTCCGCGGACACGCACTTTGCCTGACGGCCCACCATGAAAGCAAACTCGGCCTCATAGTCAACCTGTTCGCTCCCTTGCGGAAGGACAACCGCGCTCTCGTGAGGTGTGGCCGTCGAAGCCAACTTGGAGAAGAAGACCGGCGAAGCAGGAGGTAAAAGATTGTTTTCGGCGGCGTGATCGGCGTAATTGAGACCCACACAAAATATCCGGCAGTCCCGGTCCACCAGATGCGCATATCGTATCGAGTCAAGAAGCTGCCACAAATGGGGCTGCGTTCTTGCCTGTTCCAGGAACCTGAGCGTTTGATGGCGGACATCGTCTCCGCCACGCAGCCACTGCGCGACGGAGGTGAACGCGGCTTCCACCCTGTCCAACTTTGCCAATGCCAGCGCACGGTCGCCTTCGATCGCAGCCAGGCTGACAGTCCCTTCAGCGGAATAGATATTTGTTAACTTCAATTCCGTTCTCCTTTACGATTCGAGATCGAATGCGTCTAGATCATTTTCACTTTCGGTGCGAACAAGACACACATCTTAAAATTGAGATGTGAGACGCCCGTTTCATTTTCGCTGCCACACCGCTCCAGAAAAAGATCTAGTCTGGCAAAGCGGGAGTGGAGACCTGATTTAAGGAACGAAACACTCCCTTGTGGACCCAGCGCTGAATGAACAACAGGAAGCCGATCGCCGCGATCAGGGTCCAGATCGCCGCGGGGAGCCAATGGCGGCCAAAGAAATTTGCGGTGGCCGCGACCCCTCCAAGACAGAACGCCATTCCCAGCGCGCACTCGATGATGTCATTCCAAAGCTCGGCGCGCAGAGCGCGGCGCTCCTCCTGAGGCAGCACTTTGGTTATTTCTCCCCAAAAACCGGGTGGTTTGCAAAGCCGATAAAAGTTCTCCAATACCTCGCGTTTTTCGGAGGGAGTGAGAAGTGTAACCGTAACGATTACAATCCAACCCAGCGCGAAAATCAGAAGAAATCCATGCCAGAATGGCTGATGACTGAACCCCAGCGGAAACCAGACGATGAAGCTGAGAGGCAAACCGATGATGAGCGCGGCCATTTCTCCCCAGATATTCAGCCGCCACCAGAAGAATCGCAACCATGCCAGCGGAAGAATGAAAGAAATCATGACGTTGTTGATGAAGAGGAACCATGCCATCATCCCATGCACCAGATAGTAGCCGAGCAGCAGCGCGCAGACGAGCAGAAGCAGCGTGGCCAGCCGGCTGGCCCACACATAGTGCCGTTCCGAGGCATCTTTCTTGATTAAGCGTTTATAGAGATCGTTGATCAGGTAGGAGGCGCCCCAGTTCATTTCCGTGCTGATAGCCGATTGATAGGAGGCCAGCTCGCCTGCAACCAGAAGACCCGTCAGGCCTGGAAATCCATAGCGCGCGACCAGCTGACCCCAGACGCGTTCGCCATCCATGGAGCCATGAGGATAAAGCGCCGCGGCGGCGATGCCCAGAAAAAGAAAAGGGATGACGCGAACAACCAGCGAGAGAATGGCGTTGAAGAGCTGCCCAACCTGGGCGTGAAATTCATTGCGGGCGGCCATGAACTTCTGTGCCGTCATTCCCTCTCCTCCGGTGGGAGAGGCCGCGAAGAAGAGACCCTGCATGACGAGCGCGAAAATTGTCGGTCCGGTAAACTGCCCTCCCGGAGGAGTGGCCTTGAAAAACCCGGCCGAGAAGTTGTGGGTGGCCATGGCATAGACGTGCGTGAGGCCGCCGAGATTATGAAAGACGACTGGGATGAAAATGACGTTGGCAACGATGAAAAGCAGAAACTGAAAGACCTCGGAATAGACAGCGCCCAGCAGTCCGCCGAGCATCGTATACACCAGCGTCAAACCCGCGGCGAAAAGAATTACGTTTCCCGGGCGCCATCCGAGAATGGGGCCAATCGAATAATTCAGCCAGCCGCTGACGTAGGCCATGAGAAGCACCGCCCAGCCAAAGCTGAAATAGATGGCGGCAACCGAGCGGAAGACGCTCGCGGCCTGGCCGCCATAACGGACCTCGACAAACTCCGCCGTCGATACGATCTTGAGCCTGCGCCAGAACTTCGACCAGATCACCGCGACCAGTGGCATCCAGACAACCCACGGAATCCACCACCACCAGTTGCCCAGCAGCCCATCGGAATAGACGAGCATCGTGAAAGCGGAGGCTGAACCCGCGGAGGTGAAAGTCGCGACGGCGGAAAATCCGATGGCCCACCACGGCAGAGACCTACCTCCCATGAAGTAACCTTCGATGCCGTGGCTGGCGCGGCGGGTGAAATACACGCCAATGGCAAGCGCGACCAGCGCGTACCCGGCGACCACGATCCAATCGAGCGGCTTCATCATAAGACAGGGCCTGACAGAGAAAGTGGGAATATCATCCGGCGTTTTCCGCCAGATGGTCCACTAACGCGCGAGCCGCAAAAAAAACAGAGGCAAGGCTCTCGTGTCGTGTAAGCGCACGCTGGTGTGTTTTTGGATCGTATTCCGCGCCCTCCGTTGCCAACATTCCTCCGTTGAACTCGACGATCAAAGTCCGTGCGCCTAGCTGGTGAAACCAGTAGTCCTCGTAGTCTTTTTCCGGCGGCTTGGGATATGGACGCGGCGCGCGTTGGTTGTAAGGCAGTCCTCGCGCCCGCCACTCAGCTTGCAGCGCGAGCGCCAGAGCGTTTTCCTCTTTTGCCAGATCGCCTTTAGAAAATGCCGTCGGAGCAAAGACCTCCGTCGGATACATAAAATTGTGGAAATCCGCGACACAAAAGGGTCGGATGGAGCCAATGATCTCTTTCAATGCCTTGGTTTGAACGCCATGGGTATCGTCCCAATCGAACCACATATCCAGGCCTTGATCGGTTATGCTCGATCCCAGCAGATTGCCTGTCTTCTCCCATTCCGCGATCTGCTCGACGGTGAAACGCATCGGCGCTTTCTTAACATAGGTCCCGTAGAAAAAATGGTTCGGTTCGTTGGCTTCAGAGAAGAACCTTTCCTTATTGACCGGGGTCCATTCGGGGATCCAGGTGCCGTGCCAGGAGTCCGGGAAATGCAGCGAGAGCCGCTGTGCTCCGCCTGGGTTGATGAAAGGGAACACGTGGAGCGTGATCGTATCCAGAATCCGGGCGCGATCCAGCCTCACGCCGAACCTTTCTTCCCCGTTCATCAGCGCGTCCAGGTAAGCCAACATGCCGCGCGGTCCGCTGGGTTCGCAGCCGTGCATTCCGGAGAGGATGACAACCTGCTTCGCGCCTCTGCCCAGGCGGAATCCATAGATCGGTAGCCCGCTGCCGGATCGTGCAACTTCACTGAAATCACAGTCCAGACGATGACGCCAGACGAGCTGCCGAAACCGGTCAAGACCATCGATGGCGGAAAAGAACCAGTAGCGCTCTTCTTCCGGCGACCAGTTCAGAAAACTGCCGCGAGTGGAAAGCAGCCTCTGCGGGTCCGCATTTTGCGGACCGGGCGCGAATGTTTTTTCACTCATGCCGGATGTTTTTTCATTCCGTTGAACAGGCAACTCTGGAAGCACACTGGCGAGTAGATGACCTTGCCACAGCGGGTCACTCCAATCGCGCCACTACCGTGGAGATACAATCGCGGCGATTCATTTGTCCCCATAACTCCAAAATTCTGGGCATGGACGTGTGGCGCAAGCAACAAAACTCCAAGCGAACAAGTCTGGATTGCCGAAATAGAAATAGAGACCCAGCCGCAGCCGGGCCTCAGAGTGAATGCGTTAAAAGGTATAGCGCAGCGCCATCTGTACGGTGCGTGGCGTCCATAGAATCCTGTCACCCAGCGGAACATTGGGTCCGGTCAAGGGAATCAGCGCACCGAAGCTGGAGCTTATCGGTCCGATTTTATGGACGGGCACGCGG